>NZ_PDGU01000015.1:0-10821 GCF_014334955.1 Corynebacterium sp. LK33
TGCCCCTATTTAAGCGAATCCGCTGGTAGAACCTGGAAAACGGATCACTTTAGTTAACTCTGTACGCCAGATTTGAGCCTTCCTACGGCTCGGGCGCTACTTTTCAGCAACTCAGAAATCGACCAATTACTTAGTCAGAGCCGCCTTGTCACCTGCGAGTCGTCGCCAAGCAGTGGCAGACGCGACCCCCATCAGCGCACCCGCACCCAGAAACACGCTGCCTGCACCCATCGCGGTAGCCCCCAAACCAGCAACCGGCGGCAGGATGACCTGCGCCAAGCGGTTACCCATCAGTCGGATGGATAGCGCCTGAGCGCGCACTTCGGCATCCACCAGGGAGCTCACCCACGTCATTGACATGGGCATGACAAAACCCCACGCCAAGCCACAGATACCAACCGCGACAACCATCAGCCACGCACTCTGTAGCCACGGCATTGCCAAAAGCGGCAGGACACCGGCACAAACTGCAATGATAAGGACTCGATTGCGATTAGCTCGGTGCAAAACAGTCGGCATGAGGGCTCGGGAAATAATCGCGAGGCCACTACGCGCACCAAGGATTGCCGTCACCTCGGCAACACTAAAGCCCAGTTCGCGTCCCAGCACCGGCACATATGCCGTCAACAGGTCAATGGCTACGATGACCGCAATTGATACAGCCATGGCGCTGGACATGCCGTCGATACGCAGGATGCTTAGGACCGATGCGCCGCTGGCTTCGGCCTGCGCCGGCCGCCTCTTGCCCATCCGGCTGCGGTCGCTAACAGTCGACGCCGGGGATTGCTCAGTTGAGCTAGCAGCTTGCACTTCGGCGGCTGCATTCGCTTCGTGCCGTCGATAAGCAGTTGCGACCGGCCAGCCGATGACCAGGGCGACCGCGCCGATTCCCGTCATCGCCCAGAGCGCAGAAGTGGTGGCGGTCATGGCGCTGCCGTCGTGGTTGGGAGTGAGCAGACCTGCACCGACAATGCCGAGGAACTGCCCGACGGAAATTCCGAGCGTGAAATAAGCAAAGAGGCTATCGAGCCCGGCGACGCCGCCGCGCAGGTGCGAAACCATGCCTTGAGCGGCGATGAGCGTGGTCATGTGGGCAAAACCCAGGGCCACGTAGCCGAGCAGAAGAATAGGTAGGTTGGGCGAGAGCGCCATTACTGCTGCAGCAATGACAGTGGCGACGAGACCGGAGTACATGACTTCGGTGGCGCGATGACTGTCGACAAGCTTGCCGGCGGGAAGCGCAATAATAAGAGGTACAAGTGAAAATGCGGCAGTGAACCAGCCGACGGTGGCGGCGGAACCGCCAAAATCGAGGACTCGCCAAGAAAGCAGCACGCGACCGCCGTTGAAAACCGCTTGTCCCAACACAGTAATGAGAACCAATAGGCCGAACCAGCGTCTCATACCTGTTTGTAACTCCCCTTCTCCTGTGTGGTCGTACTCTTCGCGGGGCGATTTCTTTGCACGTCAATACCTAAATTGATCGGTGCCTTCTCGTCGACTCGCACTCCTGCCAACCCGCGAAGAGCGGTCAAAGTGATGCGGCTTATTAAGAATAGTCCCTGAAGTTAAACATGTTTAGCGCATAGAATGAATTATTCGGGCATCCTTGTCGATGTAACCGGTTTGCTTATTTAGTTAATAAAGAATCAGGAATTAGGAGCCATGCTTGAACGCACATTGGTGTTCGTCGATACGTCATATTTATTGGCGAGCTTTTACAACTCGTGGGAAACCGGAGCCCGCGGGCAATTAGAAATCGACCTTAGAGAAGTAGTTAGTGTCCTTGACCGAATGATTAACCAGCAGCTGAACCAGCCAGTTCAGCGGCAACTTTGGTACGACGGCATCCCGGAGTCGGGGCCGCATCGTTACCAGCGCTCACTGCGCACGATCGATGGTGTGCAGCTGCGCGCAGGTCAACTCATTGAATGGGGTGACCGACGGACGCAGAAGGCCGTCGATACTCGGCTCGTCGCAGACATGGTTGTCGCCGGCCTGCGCAACCAAGTTTCCGATATCGTGCTGGTCTCGGGCGATGCGGACATGCTGCCCGGCGTCGCCGAGGCTTCGGCTGCCGGTGTGCGCGTGCATCTCTACGGCTTCGGCTGGGACTCCATGTCCGGTGCACTTCGCCATGCCTGCGATTCGACGACAATCCTCGATCCCCGCGAGGACTTCGCCGACGCCATGCAGCTCAATGTCCTCGAAGGCCCAATCCCACCGGTCGTCCGCACGAATAAGCCGCTGGGCGATGCCGAACCAATCGAAGATCTCGGCGCTACCTGCGTGCCGGATACGCGCATCACTCCTCCGGGCGAGGGCTCGCTTGACGACGGCACGGAGAACACTCCCTCCGCCGCCGACGGTGACGCTGCTTCGCCGGAGGCCGGAACTCCGGAGGTTCCGCAGGACCAGCGCGTTGTGCCATCCCCCACGGCTGACAGCGACTCCGACTGTCGCAGCGAAGACAATGCCGCAGCCACGCCGACGGCCAAGGCCGACTCGCCGAAGTTCAACGAGGTCGAGCACGCGGCCAAGATGGGTGCCCGGGAAATCCCGGCGCAGGCTGAGCACCGCGCTGAGGTAGAGCGCACCGGCGGTTCGGAAGCTACACGGGTGGATTCCGCTGCTTCGGGCGTTTCGGCTGCCTCACCAACGCAGCCAACGCAGCCAGCACAGCCTTCTCCAGCGGCCATGCCCGGCGCGACAGTCAACACTGGCAGTGGGGCTGGTAACGACACTGCGAACAACACCGGAGCCGAGCATGCAGGCGCGTCTGCCTCCGATTCCGCGTCGTCGACTGCAACCGGCAGTGGGGAGTCGGCGACGGAGTCGTCGACAAGCGAAGACGGTGCCAACACGAGTACGCCGAAACCAAGCCCGCGGCCGAATCCTTCGATGATGGCGCCAAGGAGGAAGCTGCGTAGTCGATACGTGCCCCTGCCGAACGAGGTGTGGGCATCCGCGGGTTTTCAGACGCCGTTCGATGTGGGACAGCAGTACGCGAACTGGTGGTACGAGAATATTGCGAACGAGCAGGCGCGCGATAGTGCCCACTTGCTCTCTGGTGGTGGGCTGCCACCGGACATTGATCGTCCGCTGCTGCAGTTTGCGTGCGAAACCCTGCACGAATACACGCTGACGGAGACGCAGCGCGTCAATCTGCGCGATGGTTTCCACGCCGGTATCCGCGGAGTGCTGCTCGCGCGGAAGAACGGCGAATTGGAGTAATAGCGCGCCTCACGGATTCAGCAGTTTCGGTGGCTTCAGCACTGCTGGCGCTACTGTCGCTGCTGGCGCTGCCGGTGCGAGAAAGTGTCGGGGTTTATGTCAGTTTAGGGTGGTTTTTCCCGCTCAAACTGACATAAACCCCGACACTTTCTTGTTGGCGATTGTTGGAAACTGGTGAACGCTACTTCGCTTCGTCTGCGTCCGTTGTGGTGTCCTCAACGGCCTCGACAGCCTCGGCGGACTCGGCGGACTCCAGCTCGCCGGCGTTATCCTTCGCGGCAGAACCGGATTCGAGAGCAGCGTTTTCATTACTCATCTGGGCACGAATTTCGGCCAGACGCATGTCAGCAGCGGCATCGCGAGTCGAAGTCTCGATCTCAGCCATGCGACCTGCCTGTGAGGATTCCGCGAGCTCCTGAGCGCCCAACGCATTGGCGTAGCGGCCTTCAATCTTCTCACGGACCGAATCCAAAGTCGGCACATTCGGATCCTCGGAAATACCCTGCATGCTCTGGAGAGTCTTCGACGCGGTCTCTTGCATCTTGGCCTGATCGGCCTGCGACTCCAGCTTGCGGATATCCTGCTTAATCTGCTCATAGCGAGCCTGCGACTGCTGCGCCTGACGCTGTGCCTCCTCAGCAGCAGATACGGCCTGCTGGTGGAGCTGCGTAGTATTTTCCAGCTCCTTTTCAACATTCACCAGCTGAGTGGCAAACACCTCAGCAGTGCTTTCCATCTTCTGTGCAGTGGCCTCATCGCCCTTGGCACGAGCTTGATCCGCATTGGCGAGTGCCTGCCGGGTGTTCTCGGTAATCTTGTCACGCTCAGAGGTCAACCGCCCCAGCTGCATTTCCAGCTGATTGCGGTTGCCGATGATAGCCGCAGCCTGACGCTGAATCTCCTGATGGCGCTGACGCTCGGCCTCAGCTGCCTGTGCAATCTGAACCTTAGGATCCGCATTGTCTTCGATCTTCTTATCGAACGAAGACATCATGTACTTCCAGCCCTTGGCAAATGGATTAGCCATGCAAATCCAACCTTCCTCAACATATGCGGAATAACTAATCGGAACCGAGAAGATTCCATCTCTTAAAAAATTGTACGTGAGCTAGCTCGCTCTCTCTCGGCAAACGGAAAGAGCTGGTTACCGACAAGCAAGACTCCCCCAGAGTTGTAAACTCTCTAAACATGGTTCATTGCCCTCAACGCGCGTACCGCGGACTTGCCGCGAGTCTCGCCGCGGTAATTACTCTGTCAGCAACTGCGCCGCTGGCTAACGCGACAGTCACCGCAACTGCTGACTCCACCGATACCGGTGCATTTTCGCAGGTAGTCGTAGCAGCTCCATCGTCAACGGAGCCGGCTAAGCCCTCCGACGCAAAAACCAAGAAGACCACCGAAAAGCCAACTGAAAAGGCTCCTGAGAAGAGCACAGGGCGAACCGCAGAGAAGTCGGCGGAACAGTCGGCTGAGAAGTCGACCGAGAAAACCTCTTCACCGACATCGGAAACGTCCTCGACGGAGCCGCCGGAAAGCACTGTGAAAAGTGAGCCGAAGGAGTTTCCCCCACTTGTGCCAGGGGCGAAGACCCAGTGGGGCCTTGGCGTGCAAACTCGTCTCGACGAAGTGACCGAGAAGTTCGATGCTAAGGGCGGCATGCTCGGCATGGGCATTCTGGATCGCCAGACCGGTGAGTTCATCTGCAACTCACACTGTGATGATGTTTTTCGCCTTGCCAGCCTGATGAAGGTATTCGTCGCCGATGTTGTGGCCTATTCCAACTACACGCAGCCGAAGAAGGGCGAGATCGTCGCTGGCCAGGGTGATATGCCGGTTGAGGGCAACCCCGACGCCATGCTGCGCGACGACATGATTCGATACTCCAACAACGAAGCAACTGACGAGCTGTGGGATTCCTACGGCGGTGTACGCATCGTTGACAATGTCCGGCAGCGCTACGGTCTCTCGGATAAGACCGTCGGCTCGCCTATGTGGGGAGCCACCACCAGTACGCCAGCCGACATGGTCGCCTACTTTGACCGCATGCTGAGCGAAGAAGGCGGGCTGAGCGACACGGAGACCAAATACATGCGTCAGCTGATGTACTCACTGCCGCGCTACTCCTACGGCGATGCAGACCAGAACTTCGGTCTGCGTGCAGCGCTACCGAAGGAAACGATTGCCAACAAGTCCGGTTGGTACGAAGAGCAGCACACCACTGCCGGATTCTTTGGCGACGATGACCGTTACGCTATCGCGGTTCTGGGCAAAAACCTGACCGCCAACGAACTCACCGAAGCTGTCAAGCACGTGTTCCCAGACGGGCAGGTTCTGCCAACAGGTGAGAAGGAGACAAAGCACGCCCGCACCAGCGCACCACTGTCGATTGAGGAGGACTCAAACAAAGTCGCTCCAGCCCTGTGGGCGCTAGTAGCAGCACTCGCTGGCTTTGGTATTGGCTGGCTCATTCGTGGCCAGCGCGCGGACTAGATACAAAAAGCCCCCGCGCGCTTGAGGGCTAGTTCAGGCGCGGGGGCTTACGCGGAAGTGCTCCAAGTCGGAAAACGCACAGTATGCGGGCTGAACCGCAGAGTTTACTCGGTAGCGCTATCCTGTGCGGCCTGCTCGGCAATTTGCGCACGGACATCATCCATGTTCAGCTCCGAAGCCTGGCCAACCAGATCGCTCAGGGCGGCCTCCGGCAGCACACCAGAGTGCTGGAACAGCAGGATTCCCTCGCGGAAAACAAACAGCGTCGGAATCGACTGAATGCCCAGGGCTGCCGAAACCTCCTGGTTGGCATCGGTGTCCAGCTTTGCGAACACTACCTCTGAGTGCTTCTCGGAAGCCTTCTCATAAATCGGGGCGAACTGGCGGCACGGACCGCACCAGGATGCCCAGGCATCAACGAGCACGATGTCGTTGTTCTGAATAGTCTCAGCGAAAGTCTCGTTCGTAATATCAACAGTTGCCATGGGTCTAACTCCTCTTACTCTTTAACGTCGTGTTCTAACTTCACGTTCTTTACGTAGGTTTTTACCCGTTAGTCTCCCACAACGCACGCGGGGGTCGATTCATTCCCGCCGGGTTCGCGGGAACGTCGTAAAGCGGCGCGAGCTAGTGGTTGATGCGGACAGTGTTGGCCTGTTTACCCAGGCCATCGATGGTGATGACCATTTCCTGACCATCCTGAAGGTAGGTCTGCGGGCTCATGCCGTGTCCAACACCCGCCGGCGTTCCCGTGGAGATGACATCGCCCGGGTTCAGCTGCACGAACTGTGAGATGTAGGCGATCAACTTCGCCGGGGAGAAAACAAGGTCCGCAATCGGTGCATCCTGGCGCAGCTCTCCGTCGACGTATGTGCGCACCCGCGCGGAGTCCGCATCGAAAGCATCGGCCGTGAGCATCCACGGCCCGAAAGCACTGGCGCGCTGCAACGTCTTCCCCTGTAGCCACTGCGCGGTAGCGTACTGGAAATCGCGCTGAGTGAAGTCATTCATAATCGCGTACCCAGCGATAGCGTCCTGTGCCTGCTCCTCCGACACCCGCAGGCAGGTCTCGCCGACGATAACCGCGAGCTCGCCTTCGTAATCGAGCTTCTCCGCGCAGGCCTCCGGCACTCGGATATCATCCTTCGCGCCAGCGACGGCATCGGCAAACTTCGCGAATAACGTCGGCACCTCGGGGCGCTGGTGTCCCATCTCATCGATGTGCGCGGCATAGTTCAGGCCGACGCAGACGATCTTGCCCGGCCGCGTGATCAGCGGTGCGAACGCCCACGCGCTCTCCGCCATGACGTTGTCAGGGTTGTTCCCCGCCTCCGCCAAGAGTTCTTCCGCTTCACGACCCCACGTTGGCCGCGCTAACACATCTCCGAGACAGTGGTCATCAAAAAGGACCGCTACGCCGTCGCCGAGAACAGCGGCGCGGGTTGCACCCTGGTATCGCAACGTTGCTAGACGCATGGCTTTCTCATTTCTTCATGGCTATTCTCTGTGTCACTTCTGCCGCCTGATCGGCTCCCGGTTCCACGCTACCGCCTTGTTGAGCTGAATTAGGAAGCAGGTTCGCTCTTCGGCTGACGCGGAGCCTCGCCTTCAGGCAGGGAAGAAGGATTCTGACTGCGCTGAAGGGCACGCTGCCCCGGCGTAGTCATGCGCACTACCCACGCAGGACGGACAAAGAGCCACCCGGCACCGATGGCAAGCAGCAACCTGTGCAGACCAAGACACAGCATCGCCGCAATGATAGTCACCAGCGGCGTCATGATGACTAAGTGTGGGTCCTTCGGCAGGATGAGGTCACAAATAATCATGACCACAACCAACATTGGAATGTGCATGAGGAAGATAGGCAGCGTTCGGCCGCCAACCTTTTCAAAAGGCACAACTAGGCGAGTGTTCTGCAGCATCGCCATGACATTGATTGCAGCCAGTGCGCCAGTGGTGGACAGGTACACGCGGGTGAAGCCGACGTTGCCTTCGTTAAAGCTCGAGTAGGTCGCCTGCACCCAGATTGCCACCGACAGGAACGCCGTCAGTGTCACTAGCAGTGAGAGGCCGCTGCGACGCTGTGCCATCCGGAAAATCCAGGGCGCACCGTACATGCCCAGCACGTAGAAGAACAGCATTTTGCTGACGAAGTCCCACGACCAGCTGGACGAGGCAAAAGGTGCCCATGCACTAATGAGGCCTGTAACGATGAGCTGAATCACCGGATGTACCCAGCGAAATGCTCGTGTGAGAATTGCAAACAGCGCCAGCGCCCACAGGAACCACAGGTAGGAAGTTGGTTCGATGATCGCGTGAAGCGTGTTGTAAATTCGCGGCCCCCACGCGCTGTGGTCCGTGATCGGCGGTGGAGACACTATGCCATCGGCATCCACGTGCGTATATGGCATGAGGAAAAGTACGAAGTCACGCAGTGGCACCCAAATCACGTAGAGATAAACCATCACCCAGATTCGGCGATTGGCCAGCTTATGCCACGACTCCTTGAGTGCCTTACCGGCGAACAGACCAGATAACAGGAAAAACAGCGGCATACGGATTGGTCCGAGGAAGAAGTTAATCCCCGCCCACTGCGCCGTGTAGTAACCGTGCGCTTGCAGCTCTGTGATGGCATGGCCAAGCACAACTAAAAGAATGCACAGCCCCTTAGCCGCATCTACCCAACCGACGCGCTGTTTCGGCGCACTCTTCTGCCTTTTCGCTTTGGCCTCCGCTGCCACGGGAGCGGCAGTTGGTGACATAGTGCTTCCCCGCTTCCCGACGACTACGCGTAACCCTCAAAACCTTCAAAACCATCAACGCACGAAAACTCGCCCCATTGACTGTCACTCACCTTACCTAGCCACCCGGATTGCACTAATTCTGGGTGGCTAGGCCAGGCACCTAGAGAGAACCGCTGGGCTCCTCCGCCAGGTTGGCGAACCTGGAGTAATGCAGCTGGTGGGCCACAGCAATGCTTCCGGTCGGTCCACCACGGTGCTTTGCGACGATAATATCCGCCTCACCAGCACGTTCATGGTCAGCCTCCTGCGAGTCCGGCCGGTAAATCAGCATGACGATATCGGCATCCTGCTCCAGCGAACCCGACTCACGCAGGTCCGAGACCTGTGGCTTCTTATCTGTGCGAGCTTCCGGACCACGGTTCAGCTGCGAAATTGCAATCAGCGGTACCTCGAGCTCCTTCGCCAACAACTTGAGCTGACGGGAGAACTCCGAGACCTCTTGCTGCCTGGACTCGACTTTTTTACCCGAGCTCATCAGCTGCAGGTAGTCGACCACGATCATCTTCAGATCGTGCTTCTGCTTCAGCTGACGTGCCTTCGCGCGAATCTCCATCATGGTCAGGTTCGGCGAGTCATCAATAAACAGCGGAGCATCACGAATCTTGTCGCCGACCTCGACCAGCTTTGTCCAGTCCCGCTCATCCAGGTCACCGGAGCGCAAAGATGCCATGTTGATCTTCGCCTCTGCGGACATGATGCGCATCATGATTTCGTTGCGCGACATTTCCAACGAGAAAATTGCGCTGGTCATGCCGTTGCGAATCGATGCCGAACGCATGAAGTCCATTGCAAGCGTGGACTTACCCACACCCGGACGAGCCGCAATAATCACCATCTGACCTGGGTGAAGGCCATTTGTCAGCTTGTCCAGGTTGGTAATCCCCGTCGGCACACCCTGCGCCAGACCGCCGTTTTGGGTAATAAGATCCAGTTCCTCCAGCGTGTCATCCAGGACATCGGCGATGGGAACGTAGTCATTCTTCGTGTTCTCACGTCCAACGCTGAAGATGAGCTGCTGCGCCTCATCCACCAGCTGCTCCGGCTCCGTGTCCTCCGCGCCCGCATAGCCAATCTGGGCGATTTTCGTGCCGGCCTCGACCAGGCGACGGATTGTCGCCTTCTCCGCAACAATGCGGGCATAGAACTGCGCATTCGCCGCCGTTGGCACCAGGGAGGCCAAGGTGTGCAGGTACAGCGGACCACCGATACGCTCCAGGTCTCCAGTTCGATCCAGACGACCTGCCAGCAAAATGGGGTCAATTTCCGAGGACTCACCGTAGAGGTGCAAAATCGCCGAGTAAATCGTCTGGTGCGCTGGCCGGTAGAAATCCTCCGGCGTCAGCTGCTCGTACACATCCGCGACGACCTCTGAGTTCAGCAGCATCGCGCCGAGCACACTCTGCTCCGCCTCGATATTGTGCGGCGGGGTGCGCTCAAAAGTCGCGCCCGCGACGGCACTCGCACGAGCGCCACGACCACGGTCTCGCTCCCAGTCCCGCGCCCCAGATCCGCTTGCCGACGATCCGTTGCCCGAGCTCTGCGAGAAGGAATACTCCTCCGGTGGCGCATCCTCTACCGGCGGTTCCGGAGGCAGCGGAACGTCATCGAAGGAATCATCGTGGGAATTTACCGAGTAGGACGACGCCTCGTCCCCTGCTCCGGAATGACCACCATCACCTACAGGCTGACTCATCGTGAGCAGCTCCTCCCCTTCTGGACCACTTAGGTGCCTTTTCAACCCTGTTGCTGACTGACCGTCACACTCAATATGTCTGTTCCGACCGCCAGCACTGGACACCTGACTACCTACCGCAGTTATACCTGTTCGAGCGGATTGACGGACCTGTAAAAGTACCCTTGAAGGCCCCGGAAAACAATCTTCTACGGTGTTTATCCCCGAAGTTATCCACAGTACCTGTGGATAAGCCTGGGGAGAACATGTGCACAATCAAGAAAAGTCCAGGTGAACGGTCCGTAACCCTAAACCGTCGCTTGAATGTTAACGGGGGTGGCGAAGTTTCAACCTGAAAATATTCTATCTACGCAGGTCAGTGCGTATTTGCCTTAATCCTGCACAAATGTAATCCTCTGGTACCCCTTTAGCATCGATGCTGCTCATGCGGAGATTATTAACGATGAATTAATAAAAATCTCGTGCACTCCAGAAGAGTTATCCACGGCAGCCAGGCAAGTTACCCACAGGTTTATCCACAGCAATCATCGTTAGCCTGTGGACAAGTCGTAGATGCTCTTTCCAGCACCTGCGTAAAAGGCTTTAAACCAGCCTTAAACC
>NZ_PDGU01000010.1:0-10683 GCF_014334955.1 Corynebacterium sp. LK33
ACGCTGACCTCCAGATACATTACACACACCCCACCAAAGACACAAAACCCCAGGTAAAATAGCGAAAACCACCACAAGCCACCACTGGAGAATCACTCCCTACGGTTCTGAAGCATCCAGAACCGAAGACTTGCGATGGTTTTCCGCACCGCGCGTTTAACTAGCACCGTGCGCTTAGCCGTTAGCCATTGACCAGAGGCCAACAATCACTAGCTAACCCGTTCAACCGATGCGCCAAGAGAATTGAGTGTCTCTACGAAGCCCGGGTAGCCACGGTCGATGTGATAGACATCGTGCACCTCAGTGACGTCACCTTCTTCAGTACACAGCCCAGCAAGCACTAGTCCCGCTCCGGCGCGAATGTCCGAAGACCACACAGGTGCGGAACTCAGCGTTTCCTTTCCGCGAATCATCACGTGGTGGCCATCGATAGTCGCGTCCGTGCCGAGGCGAATCATCTCGTCGACAAACCGGAAGCGCGACTCAAAAACGTTCTCGGTAAGCACTGACGTCCCTTCGGACACCGCGGACAGAGCAATGGCCATGGGCTGCATGTCCGTCGGAAAGCCTGGGTATGGCAGCGTTTGATAGTTCACACCCTGCGGACGCCTGTCCATACGCACGCGGAAGCCCTGCGGGTAGGTCTCGACCTGAGCGCCTGCGTTCTTCAGTTTTTCCAGAGGAAGGTGCAGGTACTTAGGGTTAATGCCAACGACCGTAATATCGCCGCCGGTCATCGCTGCAGCATAAGCCCAGGTCCCTGCGATAATTCGGTCGCCGACAACCTTGTGCTCAGTCGGGTGCAGCTTCTCTACGCCCTCAACCGTGATGGTGTTAGATCCCGCACCCGAAATCTTGGCGCCCATCTCCACGAGCATCTCGCACAGGTCGACAATTTCGGGCTCACGGGCGGCGTTATCCAGCACAGTCGTACCTTCCGCTAGTACGGCCGCGGTCAGAATATTCTCGGTCGCGCCGACGGACGGGAAGTCCAGCTTGATGTTCGCCCCCTTGAGTCGCCCCGCCTCAGCCACCACGCAACCGTGGTGAATATAGGTGCGTGCTCCCAATTTCTCCAGGCCAGCCTGATGCATGTCCAGCGGGCGGGAACCAATAGCGTCACCACCGGGCAGTGCGACAATCGCGTTACGGGTACGCGCCGTCAGCGGCCCGAGCACACAGACCGAAGCGCGGAACTGGCGCACGGCATCGAAATCGGCGTGATGCGAGAGTTCTTCGGGCACCGTGATTTCAATCCGGTCGCCCTCGCGCGTCACGGAGCAGCCGAGCCCTTCGAGGACCTTTTGCATCAATGGCACGTCGTCAATTTCAGGGCAGTTCGTCAGTACTGTCGTGCCCTCGGCGAGAAGCGCCGCACCCATCAGTTTCAGAACCGAGTTCTTCGCCCCGGAAATCTGAACCTGACCATTTAGCGTCGCTCCGCCTTTAACCAGAAATCGCTCATTTCCCACTCCCCCAGCCAACCACATTTCGCAATATCGCGCTTAGGCTTGAAGCTATGAGCGTTCATCTAACTCGCATTTACACTCGCACCGGCGACGACGGCACCACTGGATTATCCGATTTCAGCCGCGTTCCCAAGGATGATTCTCGCCTTATCGCCTACGCCACGTGCGAGGAGGCCAACGCCGCACTCGGCCAGGCGCTCAGTTTCGGCACGCTTGACGACGAAATCTCGGCTGTCATTCGCTACGTGCAGAATGACCTATTTGATGCCGGAGCCGACCTGGCAACACCTATTGAAGAAAACCCGAAGTACCCGCCGTTGCGTATCGAGCCGGATTACATCGAGCGACTCGAGCACTGGTGCGACCAATTCAATGAACAACTGCCGAAACTGGATTCCTTCATCCTCCCGGGAGGCACACCAGCCGCAGCACTGCTACACACAGCTCGGGTGATTACTCGCCGAGCCGAGCGTGCAGCATGGGCTGCCTGCCGCGAATTTCCCGAAACCACCTCAGTCCTACCGGCGAAGTATCTCAATCGCTTGTCTGACCTGTTGTTTATTCTTTCGAGAGTGGCCAATGACGGAAACGACGTTAAGTGGATCCCCGGTGGTGAGCGCGAAGCCCAGCGGCAAGCAGGGGGTAAGTAGCGGGTCAAGTAGCAGAACTGACTACCCCAATACCCGCGGGTTTGGGCGCAAAGGAACCGTCGTCAAGCGGTTTACGGCAGTGCGCCGATGCGACGGGCCGCGTTGACGGCCTCGTAGCGAGTGTGGGCGCCCAGCTTGCGCATCACGGAGCGGAGGTAGGACTTAACCGTCTCGGCACCGATGCCCATTTCCTCTGCGGCCTCGACGTTGGTGTGACCGAGGGCGACACAGGCGAGAACATCGAGCTCACGAGCCGACAGCTTGGTGGTCTGCTTGACGCGAACCGGGGTGACCATCTGATCGCAGAGCACCTCGAGCTCCTGGCGCAGCTTCTCATCATCCACACGGTTAGCGAGCATGCGCAGCTTGGAGTGCGTGGAGCGAACCTGCTCCCACTCAGCGCCATTCATGATGCGGCCGCCCTTACCGTTGCCCGAACGATCCATGTTGCGGCAGGCATCGACGACAGCGAGGTCCTGCTCCAGGCAACGGGCGGTCATTGTGACCTCTTCAAGAACCTTGTCCCCCAGGCGCACCGAGGAGTGCACGCCACCGTAGAGCACGCCACGGACAAGACGCGAAACGATCACCGGCACGGCGACCAGCGAGTGCAGGCCTTCGTCACGAATCTTGTCGTCATACTCATGGGTAATAACCTTGGCGCGCAGGTAGTCACTGACACCCACCGGGCGGCGCGTGGCCAACACGCGACCACCGACACCCGCACCCGATTCCACAGTCAGATTCTGCAGGGCCGGAGTACGCAGGCCAACCCAGTTGTTGATCTGCATCTTAGAGTTATCGGTGACTTCCGCATACATTGTGACCGGAATACCAGTCGCATTCTTTAGGGCGACCAAGGACGACTTAATAACCTCATTGTCGTCCAGAATGCGGTGGGGATCCATCTCGCGTCCTCCTGCGTAACGGGCAAATTGCTTCACTGGCACCCACAGAGGCACCATCAGCCTGTGACTTCGCGCCGACTTACACTCCTACGAAATGGCCAACTACCGCTCAGCGGCCACTGACCCTTTCGGGGGCTGTAAACCGTACAAAGTAGATAGTACCCTCCGAACGGGTACACCTGCATTAAGGCATCCGTCACACAATCTTAGGAAACAACTAGGTTTCTCTACAAGTACGTAAAGAAAATACCAGGATAAATCCTGTCATTAGCCCCGCCTCGGCCGAATAAATACAAGGCAGGGGGTAGCTATTTTTCCGCTAACAAACTGCGTGAATGTTGATAACAGAGGGTAATGAACGGCGTTTTACCCCCAATGCGGACATTTTCGAAAAAGACCTTCGCTTATTTTGCATCGTGCGCTATTGTCATACATGCAACAGGTTTTGTTGAGTTCCACTTTCAATGCTACGTCCTCCACGTGGTTGTCCGAAGGTGGTGCACAGCAAACGCAAGAGGGAATCCGGTGCAATTCCGGAACTGTCCCGCAGCGGTAATCTGGAACAAAATTCGCCAACGGCACTGAGGTTATTTCAACCTTGGGAAGCGGCGAAAAGTAGGAAAATTGATAATAAGGATCTGCACGTAAGCATTGAAGCTTGCGGCAGTCGTCATCCCCTTATTGTCGGTCACGCCAGAAAGTCCGAATACCTGCCTGATGCGCCGAGGGCACTGCAAAGTGCCACGGCCACGGAGATCGCCCGCGGACAGGTGTGACGTGAAATGGAAGCGAAGAAATGCGACAGCTTCGCCTATATTTCTAGGCCTATTTTCATAGGCATTACGCCCTGCCCGCGGGCGCTTTTCTCATTTTTAGCGTGGTTAGCTGCACATATCGATGAGCTATTCACCAACCAAACCGCTCGCCTAAACATCCTCTGGATGCCACACATCTCGCCCAATCGCCTTGGAGACCACGGGCGCCCAGGGCAAAGCCAATCGAGCATGTTCGACCAACCGTCGATCGGCCAAAATTTCCTCTTTGGAGCCAACTCGCAGTTTGCCGTCGGCAAGCACTGCTGCCCTATCGGCGAAATTCCACGCGAAGTCGATGTCGTGCGTGGCGACGACGACGGCCGTGCCCTGATCGCGCAATTGATTGAGCGTGTGTGCAAGCTTTCGTGTCGCCTGCGGATCGAGGCCGGCGGAGGGTTCGTCGAGAAGCAACACACGTGGGTGCATCGCCAGCGCGCCTGCGAGAGCGACGCGCTTACGCTGACCATAGGAAAGCTGGTGCGGAACGCGTTCGGCGAGATCGGTGACCTCGGCGGTACCTAGGGCCTCCCGGACGCGCCGCTCGACTTCCTCGTTCTTAATCCCCAGGTTGACGGGGCCGAAAGAGACGTCTGCGAACACGCTAGCCGCGAAGATTTGCTCATCCGGATCCTGCGTGACCATCTGTACTGAGCGGCGGACCGTATTGCGGCCGTGCCGGGAGTACTTGTAGGCGGTGCCGTCAAGGCGAACCTCACCACTATTGGGCTTAGACGCTCCCGCGAGCATACGCAACAGCGTGGACTTGCCCGAACCGTTTGCCCCCAACAGCGCTAGGCGCTCGCCACCCGAAATTGCCAGATCCACGCCTTTCAGAACGTGGGTTTCGTCGTAAGCGTATGTAACTGCAGCCGCTTCGACAATGACACCGTTGGCACCATGTACGTGATCAGCGCGATTTTTCCTGCTGCTCGACATCCCTATACACCCCATTTCAGCAGCGCCCAGGCCGCAATCAACGACAACAGTAATGCACTGGATATCACGATGAACTTCGGCTGCCTGGGCCGCGAAATCACCAGTACTTTCATTGCGCTCGGATCGGCGCGCAGCTCGATTCCCTCTTGCATCTTGCGCGCGCGGGTAAAGGCAATGACAAAGAGGCTGGCGGACTGTGCCGCTACATCTCGGATCATCGCCCGGCGCGTGGAGTGTCCCAAGCGTCGTGCTTGCGCTTCCGTCATCGAGTGTGCGGAGTGAATCAGCACGCCGGTCATCCGGTAAATCACCTCGGCGAGGTACGTCAAGTATCGCGGCAAGCCGTGCTTGTCGAGCCAGGCAATGAGCTCCGAAATCGGAGTGGTCAGCGCAAAGACCATCGTGCAGCTGATACCCGCAAACGAACGCATCACAACCTGCGCCATTCGCTGCGGGCCATCCGGCGACCACGCGAGACCGTCGGGAGTAAGCGCTACCAAAAGCGGAAACGCGCCGACGAGCACAAAAGCCGCCGGTGCCAGCACCATTGCCACATACAGCTTGCGGGGCACTCGGGCTATGTACGCAATAGACCAAGCAATGACCGCAATGACAGGCGCAAAGGGAATTGGCGGTAGCGCAACCGCCAGAATCAGCAGCCCACCGAGCAGCAGAATCTTTTCACCCACGTTGCGGCGTGCCCAAGCGCTGCGCGCCGCTGCAGCTTCTAGCGCATTCACTGCTCTTTCTCGCGCTTGTCCGAACGCGCAGCAGCCTTCCCTCGGTAGAAGCCAATAACGTAGAACAGGACGCCAGCACCGATAACGGCCTGGAGCGCGAACAGACCCGACTCGACCTCACCCGGCAGCTCGCCGACGAGTGGCTCGAACCACGGCTCGTAGTTCGGGTCGATTTCCTGAATTGTCTCCGTAGCGGTGGCATCAGTGCCGGCGAACGGCTCCTCGGCGTCGTCGTCCCCGTAGTTGAAGAACAGCGGGAACATGGCAATTACGACTACCAGGACAATGAGACCAACGCTGATCCACACGGAGTTCTTCTTCGGCTGGCTAGATGCCTGTGCGTCAACAATCTGCGCGTTGTTTTTTGCATTCATAATCGTGCTCTCTTTCGCTTCTTTTCGCTTGACGACGGCTACTGCTTCTGGCCGGATACGGATGCAGCTGCAGCATTCTGCGAAGTGGCAGACCCCGCAACAGCGTTGGTCGTGGTGTCTGCAGCCTTGGCCTCCGGTGCCGGTACTGGCGCATCGCCGAAGCGGGACAGGAAGCCGAGATCGAGGAGCTCAGAGTGTGCCACGGCCAGCAGGGTGCGCATGAGAATGACGGTGACCAGCGCCTCGATGATTGCCAGCGGAATCTGCGTGATAGCGAACAGGCCGAGGAATGTAGCCAGCGCGCCGCCAACACCGCCCGGGTTTGCCGGGTGTGCAAGAGCGAGCTGCATAGAGGTCACAACGTAGGTGGAGAGGTCAGCGAAGAACGCTGCTATAAACACACCTGGTAGCAGGCCTCCGCCGAGCTTTCGAGTCAATACGTAGAAGGCATAGCCGACCCACGGGCCGACGATTGCCATGGAGAAGATGTTCGCACCGAGCGTCGTAATGCCGCCGTGAGCGAGCAAGATTGCTTGGAAGAGCAACACGATTGAACCAAGCAGCGCCATCACCGGAGGTTTGAAAATTACAGCACCAAAACCTGTACCTGTCGGGTGCGAAGTGGAACCCGTCACGGATGGAATCTTGATTGCGGAGAGCACGAAAGTAAACGCACCGGCTGCACCGAGCAGCATGCCGCTACCGGGATGCTCTTTCATAGTGCGCTTGACTTGAACTGCGCCGTGAATGACAAAGGGAGCGGCAGCTACACCCCACCCAATGCAATGAGTGACTGGGAGAAATCCCTCAGCAATATGCATGATGTTAATCATCTTTCTGCGGCACTATTCACCTCGACAGCACCGCTCGACCGCCAATTCGCGGATGTGAATTGGATGATTTACAGTCGGTCTCCTGGCTGATGGGCTGAGGAAAGCTTCACGCTCCTATTAATGCCTCGCCTCCTTCCCCAAAGGTTTGAGTCCCTCTGAGTGGCTTCGACGAAGCATCGCAATCATCGGGTCTATTGCCTGCGTTTTCGGTTATCGCATATAACCGCTTACGCAGATAACGGCCGCAATCGCGCCCAATCACAGTGGCGAGGGCCGCTGCCTATTCACAAGGCATTCCCGTGCACTGTAAATCACGTCTCAGAATAGTGGATTCTAAGAAGCTTTAATGCTCTTTACCCTCACAATGGAGGTAAGGACTAACAAGGCAATGAGATAGCGTTAACGTCGCAAGAGCAGGAGCATTGGGAAAATAGCGGTGCGACTGCGACGGCGCCGGCCACGGCGACTATGACGGTGGCGGCACCGGGACTGACAGCTTCCACTTCCCTACGCAAGCCATGAAATAGACGAACTGGTCTGTACTAATTGCAGGATCAGGCGTACACTACGGCTACACGCGAAAACTCATTAGGAAGTCCTCTGTGATTTCCGGAATGGATAAGATTAATGACTATTTATAACGATGTCACTGAACTAATCGGCAACACCCCGCTGGTTAAGCTCAACCGTGTTACCGAGGGCCTGCCGGGCAACGTGATTGCCAAGCTGGAGTTTTACAACCCTGCCAACTCGGTCAAGGACCGCATCGGCAACGCAATTATCGATGCCGCCGAGCGCTCTGGCGAGCTCAAGCCGGGCGGAACCATCGTCGAGGGCACCTCGGGCAACACCGGTATCGCGCTGGCAATGGTCGGCGCAGCCCGAGGTTACAAGGTCATTCTCACTATGCCGGACACTATGAGCCAGGAGCGCCGCGTCGTTCTGCGCGCATTCGGCGCTGAGCTTGTACTCACCCCAGGTGCGGATGGCATGCGCGGTGCTGTCGATAAGGCCAACGAAATCGTGGCTAACACCGACAATGCAATCCTGGCTTCCCAGTTCGCCAACTCGGCCAACCCGGCTATCCACGAGGCAACCACTGGTGAGGAAATCTGGGAAGCTACCGACGGCAAGGTTGATTACTTCGTGGCTGGCGTCGGCACCGGCGGCACCATTACCGGCGCTGGCCGCGCACTGAAGAAGCACAACTCGGACATCAAGCTGGTTGCTGTCGAGCCGAAGGCCTCCCCGCTGCTGACCGAGGGCACCGCCGGCCCGCACAAGATTCAGGGCCTGGGCGCAAACTTCGTCCCAGAGGTTCTCGATCAGGAGCTTCTCGACGAGATCATTGCGGTGACCAACGAGGACGCTATTGAGGTCTCCCGCAAGGTCGCTGCAGCCGAGGGCATCCTCGGCGGTATTTCCGCCGGTGCAAACATCAAGGCTGCTCTCGAGATTGCAGCCCGCCCGGAGTCCGAGGGCAAGAACATCGTCGTGATTGTTCCTGACTTTGGCGAGCGCTACGTCTCCTCCATCCTGTACGAGGATCTGCGCGACTAAAGCCAAGCGCTATAAGCGTCCGTAACCTTCTCTGCAGAGCCCGCTAGCTGGCACTTTCCGTCGGCAAGCGGGTTTTTGCATTGTCCACACTTCCGACCAGATAGAATTGACGCCCATGAGTGACTTTTTCCGAATCCTCAAAGAGGATCTGGACAATGCCCGCGCACATGATCCAGCTGCGCGCAGTGATGTAGAAAATGCCATTGTCTACTCCGGCCTACACGCAATCTGGATTCACCGATTCTCGCACCGCCTCTGGAAACGAGGCGGGATTTTCAAGGGCATTGCACGAGTACTCGCGCAGTTTTCCCGTTGGCTGACTGGTATTGAGATTCACCCGGGCGCTCAAATTGGCCGAAGGTTCTTCATCGACCACGGCATGGGCATCGTCATTGGTGAAACAGCAGAGATCGGTGACGGCTGCATGCTCTACCACGGCGTGACGCTCGGCGGGCGCTCACTGGAGAAGGTAAAACGCCACCCCACCCTGGAGGATAACGTCACCGTCGGAGCTGGCGCGAAAGTCCTTGGTCCCATCACAATTGGTGCGGGCTCATCGATTGGTGCAAACTCCGTGGTCACCCACAGCTGCCCGCCCGATTCCATTGTGATAGGAATTCCGGGCCGCGTACGCCCTGCCAAGCCCGAAGAGCACAAGCCGTTGTGTGATCCGGCAGTGTACGTGCAAGGTGACGGAGATTTTATCTAGCTCCGCCCTAAAACTAGCTGTACACAAAGAAGCCGACCGGCTGCTCTTCCTATCGTGAGCAGCCGGTCGGCTTCTTTGTGTCTTCTTTGCCCTTCAGTGCCTAGTCAGCCAGTAGATCCTGGTATTCCGGGTTTTTCTCCACGAAGCTGGCAACAGCGGAGCAGCTGGTGCGAATCTTGCGGTTGTTCTTCCGAACATCATCCAACGCACCGGCAATAAGCGGCTTGGACAGGCCTTGTCCCCGGAATTTGCCATCTACAACCGTGTGGTCAAAATCCAGGGCACCTTCCACCGGGGTGTAAGCGGCAAAACCGGCCTCTTCCCCCTCTACGGTGAGAACATAGCGCTGACCGGCCTCATCGTGCGAAATAGTGTGTGCCATTTTCGGAATCACTTCCCTCTCGTGGTTGTGAAGCGTCGTCATTGCAAACGACTCTTAGGATGTAATCCAGATAACAGCTCTCGCTTCGGATTAATTCCGAATCCCGGCTAATTCTGAACTAGTGGGGGTTCGCCCGGGTGCTCGTCGGCACGCCCGACAGCGACACGGCACGGGACATCGCCCTTCGCGACCTTAGTCGCAGCCTCACCCTCTGCCCACCCAGGACTGACTGCCTCAGCGAGCGGGCCTGCCAAATCCGCCATTTCACAGTGAGACAGCCCCGGAGCCACCACACTGATGCGGTAACGCTTCCGATCCCCCGGATCCATGCCCGGGTTGGCCTCCGCCCACAAATCAGCGAGCGAAGAGGTGCGCCCCACATCGGGCATGACATCCTCGTAGACGTTGACTTCCTGATCCGGAATCAGTTCCGCGAGCACCCCACGAACCTTCTCAGCAGCCGATTGGCTGCCCTCAGCATCCGTGTAGACGAAGATGCGCACGACCCACGGCAGCGTCTTATCGTGGGACAGCGTTCCTGCTGAGGCGAATTCCTTACTCATGCACAACATCCTATCCGCTAGGGTGTGTACGCGGTTTAATTTCCCCTACTTTAAGGTTTTCGCACGGCTCGATGCACTTTGCTTTACGACGATCCCCGCGACAAACACCTGGTAAAACAAAGAATCCCCAGCCCGTTTTCGGACTGGGGATTAATTGTGGCCAGAAGCGGGATCGAACCGCTGACCTTCCACTTTTCAGGCGGACGCTCTACCGACTGAGCTATCTGGCCAGACTTGAAATTAATCAAGTGGCGACCCTGACGGGACTTGAACCCGCGACCTCCGCCGTGACAGGGCGGCGCGCTAACCAACTGCGCCACAGGGCCTTAAATGCCGTGCTCAACTTTCTGGACTACCAGCGCTGTGCACGAGTTGTTACTCTACAGAACAGCGCTGAACATAAGCAAATCGCCAGTTCATGGCAGATATTTTAAGTTGAAAACTGACATCCAGCCCCGGGTCTCGGGGCAACCTAGACCGTGACAAAAGCTCTCCCCACCAAACCCGGGTAAAGCCACCCTCTCCCCCAGTGACACCGATGCGAGTTACTGACTACGTTTATGGCTGGCGGCGTTGGGGCGATGCGAGTTACTGACTACGTTTATGACAAAAATGGCTCGAAAAATGGCCTGAAAGTGTCATAAACTCATACAGTTTCACATTTGCAGCCCGTAGTTTTTGGCTTCTCACCAGTCACCATCTTGAGAGTCAGACACACTTTTTGTCCATTACCCACGCCGACGC
>NZ_PDGU01000003.1:0-6710 GCF_014334955.1 Corynebacterium sp. LK33
CCCCACCCAAAGACACAAAACCCCAGGTAGATGGATATGAACTAGCGTTTTTCCTGTGGAGTAGAACGATTCATTAGGACCGACAGTCCCCACACCGTGACGAAAGCCGGGAGCTTTCGCTCATCGCTACCGACTTTGCTTCGGCTTCTACGCTCCCTTTAAAACAACTAAGGCTCCGGACTGACCAGGAGTCAATGATTCTGAAATCATCAATCCCCTAGACTGCCCAGAGCCCTAGCCCAGCTACCTAAAAGGAATCAAGCTGCATAAACACCAATTGATCTAGAGATCAGCAGCGCACCTACACAAAGACCAACCAGCACTTACACGAACTTCACACCAGCAAAGTTCTTCTTGCCGCGGCGCAGCACGATCCACTTGCCGTGCAGCAGGTCCTCGGCAGCCGGCTCCCACGCTTCGTCCTCGATGCGCTGGTTATTGGCGTATGCGCCACCTTCCTTAATGGTGCGGCGTGCTTCGCCCTTCGACTTGGCAAGACCCGCAGCAACGAGAAGGTCGACAACAGTTCGCGGCTCGCCCTCAGCAATCTCCGCAACCTCAGTCTCGGAGACGGCGCCCGCCAGGGTGGCCTCGTCCAGCTCGGTCAGCTCCGCGCGACCAAACAGGGCCTGCGCTGCCAGCTCAACAGCCTTGGTGGCCTCTTCGCCGTGAACCAGGTTGGTCATCTCCTGAGCCAGACGACGCTGCGCCTCACGCTTGAACGGACGCTCCGCAACAGCGACCTCGTACTCAGCAATCTCTTCCTGAGACAGGAAGGTGAACCAACGCAGGTAGTCAATAACAACCGAGTCACCAGTGTTGAGGAAGTACTGGTACCAGGAGTACGGCGAGGTCTTTTCAGCATCCAGCCACAGTTTGCCGCCACCGGTAGACTTACCGAACTTCTGACCCTGCGCATCGGTCACCAGCGGCACGGTCAGGCCGTGCACCTTGGCGCCGTCGATACGCCTGTTCAAATCGACACCAGAGACGATGTTGCCCCACTGATCACCGCCGCCAATCTGCAGCACGCAATCGTAGTTGCGGCGCAGCTGCACGTAGTCGTTGGACTGCAGCAGCATGTAGGAAAACTCGGTGTAGGAGATGCCGTCGGACTCGAGGCGACGCTTCACAGTGTCGCGGTCGAGCATGGTGTTGAGGGAGAAGTTCTTGCCGACATCGCGAAGGAAGTCAATGACGGACATGTTCATAGTCCAGTCCGCATTATTGACCATCGTCGCCGGGGCCTCGCCCTCAAAGTCAATAAAACGACGCAGCTGGCCCTTGATGGCCTCCAGGTTGTGCTCAATAGTGTCCTGGCTGAGCATCGAACGCTCACCGACATCACGCGGATCGCCGATGAAGCCCGTAGCACCGCCTGCCAGTGCAATTGGGTGGTGACCGGCAAGCTGGAAACGACGCAACATGATCATCGGAACCAGGTGGCCCGCGTGCAGCGAATCGCCCGTTGGGTCAAAACCGCAATACAGAGTAATGGGGCTTTCGCACGCCTCGCGCAGCGCGTCAACATCGGTGGACTGATTAATCAGGCCACGCCACTGTAGTTCGTCGATAATGTTCTGTTCAGTCACGTCCCCTATCGTAACGTCTCGCTTGCCGACGTTCACCGCGAGGGTGACCTAGAACTCCTCAACGGCCTTCTTGTGGCGACGATAGGCTGAAACGGAATCGTCCGGAAGCCACAGCCGCCAAGGCCGATTCGCCGCTCGCCGAACACCCACGCGCGGGCCTGCGTGGATGTCTCTAACCGAATCGGCGTTCACTGGCTGCGCCACGAACACGCGTGACGACGGATCCAGCGCATCTGCCCCATAGTCATTTAAGTCAAGGCCAAGCGCCTGACCAACATTGCCCGGACCACGTCCGAGACCCGCAACTGCTGGCTTTTCACCGCGGCGACGGCGCACCGCATCCAGGCCCTGCTCAATGCGTACGGAACGGACCAATACTCCCCCGCCCGTGCCGTCCGTAGCGCTGGTGATATTGGCACAAAAGTGGATGCCGTAGGAGCGGTAGATATACCAATGTCCCGCCGGGCCAAACATGGCGCGATTGCGTGCGGTTGGCCCCATGAAGCAGTGCGCGGCCGGGTCGGGATAGCGCTGGTCAACTGGGCCACCATAGGCCTCGACCTCCGTGATGGTGGCGATAACATGCTCAGCGGGGATGACAATTACGCGGCCGAGCAGTGTCTTCGCAGCCTCAATGGGAGCTCCCGACAGCACAGTGCGGTCGAGGGCGCTGTAGCCGTCGGGAAGCGGGAAAGGCAATTACTTGTCCCAGGCGATAGCTTCGTCGGAAAGCATGACCGGAATGCCTTCGTCGATGCGGTAGGCGATCTTCAGGCGAGGATTGACCAGCACCTGCTCATCTTCGAGGTATTCAAGCGGCCCCTTGTCACGCGGGCAAGCGAGGATATCAAGGAGTTTCGGATCAAGGCTCATAGTCCACTACCTTACCGAACTGAATTGCCAGGGTGTCACGCTGACCTTCCAAAGCAATCAGGTTGTCCTGACCGATTGCATCCTGGATCTTCTGAACCGCGGAATGCAGCAGGTCGATGGATTCCCGAGCCGGATTCTCGGCTTTGTGACGCAGACGCTCCGGGACCGCGAGGTAGGAGTTGACTGTCTGCGGCAAGTACTCCTGGATAATGCCGCCGATGACCACCTTCTGCTCGGGATAATCTTTGAGATACTTCCACTCGCTCAGGACGGATTCCAGCGTCGCACCCAGGTCATTTGCGGCGTTGCCAAGAGCTTCGCCAGGCTGGGCATCGAAAAGCCTGCCCAATGTCCGGTGAAGATTCCTACGCAGCTCAGATGGATTGAGCGGGCGACGCTGTGGGACCTCAGGCTTCGGCGCCGAGCTAACGGACTTCTGAGCCCCTTTGCTCTGCCTCGGCAACAGCGCAACCGACGCGCCCCAGGCGGCAATCGCAACAACCGGCCACAGGAAACCAAGCCCCACGGTCAGGTGCAGCAGCACGACGGCGATGGCAAGGATGAGCCCGACAATGTTGGCGGGACTGTTGAGAAAGCCACCGCCAGAAGAAGTGCCGGAGGAAGTGCCGGAGGATTTACTGGTAGCCACGAATCTCCTTGAACACATCAGCAAGCTCGGTCTCACGGGATTCAAAGACCTTACCACCAGTCAGGTTCGCAAGTTCCTGCATTTCTCCCGGATCCGCCTCTCCATAGCGGATGACGAATACCGGCGGCAGATTCCCGCCCTTGGACTGGTAGAAATCACGGAATTCCGCAAAGCTCTTGCCCGACGTCACCTGACCATCGGTCAACACCACGATAGACGGGATGGAGTTCTTATCCGAGCTGCCGAGAAGGTCGAAGGCCTGAATCAGTGCGTCGTAAAGCGCCGTCTCGCCCTCTGCGTACAGACCATCGACGGCGGCGGTGAGCTGCGCGCGCGATTCCGGGCCGTCAATTGTCGTGGTCGTGGGCTCGCCGACGCTCGTACTGAACGGCAGGATCGTCGCGATCTCACGGTTTCGCAATCCCACGCTTCCCGTTTCGGTGCGTGCACTGCCGTCGACGATTGCGCGCATTGTCGCCTGTAGATCAGCGATGCGCTCACCGAACATTGAACCGGAGGTGTCGAGAACAAAGACTGACTCTCCGGGCACGCGCAGGTCATTGTCGTAGGCCTCGATGAGACGATCCGTGACTGCGCGATCACCCGGGAACGGCAGCTCGATGATCACGCTGTTGGTCATGCTTTCCGGCAGGTTGGCATCATCGGAGACCGGGCGAAGGAAGTGATCGGCGAGAACCTGCGAATTCGCTTCCAGCCACTGCCCGAGTGCCTCCGTTTGCCGCGCGGCAAGGTCGTTAGCCGGCTGAGCTAGTGGCGTCAGCGGGTAATCCGCACTAATGACGCCGTCGCTCGGAACAACAACTTCCAGGTCAGCGCCCTCTTTGTTCATCTGCTGCAACACAGCTTCATAGTTGATCAGCGCGTCGACGGAGTCCGGCTCATCCAGGAACTTGTCACGCAGCCACCCCGACGAACCCGAGGTCATCTTCTGCCCCTCGAAGAACTTCTGCAGTTCAGGCGTGATGCGATTGATATCCCCCGTAGTCAGCGCCGATCCGGTGTCGGCGAACGCGGTCGCAACCGACACCACGCCCGAGAAGCCCGAGTTCGATTCCGCGGGGTTGGTCATGCCGTAGGTCAATTTGCCTGACGACGCAGCCTCCGCGATCTCAGCCCACGTCGGCTGCTTGGTATCCCAACCGAGCTCCCGAGCCTTCGCCGAATGGATACCGAACGCTACGGGTGAGGTGGCGACTTTCTTGGCTTCGCCCAGCTTGTCAGCCCCACCGAGCAGATCAACGTACCGGTTGGTAGCAAACCAAGTGGCATCAAAGTCGTTGTCGAATTCGCCTGCGACAAGCGCGTGGCTGTTCTTCACGGTGCCGTCGAGAAGCTCAAGGTTAATAGTAAAACCGAGGTCGTCGGAGGCCTTTTGCATCAGTGGCTGGAGCTCTGCAAGCTCCGTGGCCCCGGCGATGCGCATAGTCGAGCCCTTGAGATCAGAATCGACGTTGATCTTGTTCGTCTTGTCATCGTCTGAGCCCAGCGGCAGGTTCAGGCCACCGTCGGAGCAGGCCGCGACAGCGAAGATGCCGAGCACGCCGACGAGGGCAAGAAGCATTTTGCCGAGGGCAGTTGGTGCCTTATCCATGTTCATTCGGCTTTACCCCTCTTCCGTTTCCGGCCTCGGAGGGCTCTGGTATCCACGGGAAACACCCTCAATAAGCTGCTCGAGGATGTCGAAACTCGGCGGATCAATGGAGTCCACAAAATCGGTGGAGACCTCCTGGCCCGTCTTCAACTGCGTCTGGAATTCCTCCATCGCCTCAGGCTGGCTGGATCGGTAACCGTGCTTGGCCGCCAGCGTCTGAAGCTCAGGGTCTTCGGCGAGGAGCCGTGCGACCGCAGCTCCATTGTCGTTAAAACCCAGCGCCACGTGAGTACTCAGAATCGTCGGCGATGGATACGCCAGGCGCATTTCCGGCTTCAACCGGCTGTTCGAGGCACTGTTCTCCCCCAGGAACTGCGACTCGTAAACCATCACCATTGGCTTCGAACCGACACCCTGCGAGAGGTAGTCCGAAAATGGCCCAGCTGATGAGGATTCCGTGTACCCCTGGCCGGTGAACAGCGGGGTGAGCTCTGGCAAGACCGCATTAACCTGCCCATTGTCGGACACAATCCGGCCTTCATTGGTAATCCAAGACATGAGCGACAAGTACATCGCGGCCGAGTTCGACGAACGAATGTCCGTCGTGGACATCTGCACCGTGCGTGGCGACGGATAATCGTTCTCCGCGAAGTCACGCCAGCGGACATTGTCGTGCTGCATCGTGGCCAGCGCCGCCATATCTACCTGCCACGTATTGCCCTGTTGGCGAGCAACATTTTCCCGCTCCAACGCCTGCAAGATGTTGTCGAAAGTAGCGATCGCCATCGGTGTGTAGAAGACGTCGTACCGCTCAGCGCCGCTCATTTTCTCGGCAATTTTCTCCGCTGCCGGTGCCGACGACGGGAATGCCAAGTCGAAGGAATCCAGATCCACATCCGTGGCCATCCGACGCGAACCCGCCGTCTTTACTTCCACCGTATAGCCGTGAGAGGCAAGAGCCTTCTGGACCTCTTCGTCTTCGAAGAAGGGCTTCTTCTCAGAGCCAACAATCGCCTTGACGACAGTCTTTTCACCACCGAAGAAATCACGGTTTCCTCCGGAGCTGCCACCAGAAAAACCTGGAATACTACCGCCGCGACCGACATAGACTGCAACAGTCGCGATGACAATCAAAATGACTGCAAGAATTGCCCCCGGGCCCATGCACCCTTTCTTGCTACCACTCTGATTTTTATTTTTATCTCGTGAGCTGCGATTTCCACCGCTCGACCGCGTACTTTCCGCCATGAAATTATGGTAAGAGACCCGGTCAAACCTGGCAACAGATATAGAAATAATCAGTAATCTGCGTCACTTCGGGGGCACCCTGGCATTACGGGTTTACTGGTGGCGGCGGGGCAATCCGAGTTACGGACTGCGTTTATGACTGACGGCGGCGGGTCGATCCGAGTTACTGACTGCGTTTATGACAAAAAGGGCCCGGTAGGGTCAGGCGGTCATTGCATCATGGATAACACCAGAGATTACCTCCCGGGGAGTTAACCCGTCGAGCACTACCCGCGGCCGGTTATTCAGCAATGCTTCCGCCTCGGCGACCTCTTGGTCGGTGACATCGGTAAAGTTGGTGCCTTTGGGGAAATAAAACCGGATATCCCGATTCATCCGCTCATTGCTACCTCGCTGCCACGGCGAATGCGGATCGGCGAAAAACACCTGGATATTCTCCGCGACAGAAAACTCCGTGTGTTTGGCAAACTCCACTCCCTGATCCCAGGTCAACGTCGAAATCGTGGTGTCCATCGACTCTTTGAGCCGACGAATCATCCGTACCATCACCTCATTGACACTGGCGGCAGTATGGTCAGTGCCGAGTCTGCCGAGCAGCACAAACCTGCTGCGGCGTTCCACCAACGTCGCTAAAGCACTGGTGCCATCTGCGCCAATAATCAAATCGCCTTCCCA
The DNA here is from genome assembly GCF_014334955.1 of Corynebacterium sp. LK33. Taxonomy (NCBI): domain Bacteria; kingdom Bacillati; phylum Actinomycetota; class Actinomycetes; order Mycobacteriales; family Corynebacteriaceae; genus Corynebacterium; species Corynebacterium sp. LK33. The sequence continues at coordinate 6,650 of NZ_PDGU01000003.1, forward strand.
ATGACCGGGTACCGCACGATCATTGGCTTCGGCTGGGCGAAGTGAAATATTGGCATCATGA
>NZ_PDGU01000033.1:0-5302 GCF_014334955.1 Corynebacterium sp. LK33
GTGCTAGAGGTTATGACGCAAGTTTATTGAATTCCAGAGAATTTCTGAACATCCGGCGAGCGAAGGAAACGCCCGGCCATTTCCACAGCTGGCTGAGAAGAATCTCCTTCGATTACAAGGGACGCAATCGCCAATTCCCCTGTCGTTCCAGCGAACCAGCCATTGGAAAGCTTGCCATCAATTTCTGCTGTACCAGTCTTTCCGCCAAGTGCACTAAGATCACTCAACGACCTAGCTGAACCGTGGTCAATTGTTGATTTCATCATCGTCCGGAGGCTTTGAATAGTTGTATCGCTGACATGCTGGTCTGCCTGTTTATTCACTACTGTCTGTTCGCCTTGAATGAGCTGTGGAGGAACAAGCAAGCCGCCGTTAGCGACAGTCGATTGCATGAGCGCAATCCCAAATGGACTAGCTAGAACCTCGCCCTGTCCAATAGAAGCCTCCACACGAGGAGGTCCAGCCGGTGTCCGCGGCACCGAACCAGTAAGTGTGGTCATCCCTGGTACGTCGAAGTCGGAGCCAATTCCGAGTTCTAAAGCAGTCCGTTGCAGATCATCTTCTCCCAAACGATCCGAAATGACCGCTTGGGTTGTGTTACATGATTGGGCGAAAGCTTCTTCCAGTCGAACGCTACCTAGATCGAAGTCATGATCGTTGGGAATCTTGCGTCCAGCGACGGTGATATTGCTAGGACAAGGTAGTTCCTCATCCATGCTGACTGCCCCTGCCTCTAGTGCCGCCGCTGTGGTCACAGTTTTGAACGTCGATCCCGGTGGGAATAGCCCGGTGAGTGCGATTGGCCCTTGGTTATTTGCCTTGTCATTTTGTGCAACGGCAAGGACACCTCCTGTTCTAGGATTGAGCACGACTAGAACTGCGGCACGTTGCTCACTGTCCACTGCTTGTTTTGCTGCGCTTTGCAGTGTGTTATCCAGAGTGGTTGCGATTGGCTGAACTCGGCGAGGCGGCTCAGAGGCTACCGTCGTCATACCTTGTGAACTCTCAGCGCGTATCGACCATCCTGAATTAGCATCGAGCACTGACTCCCAATATTTGTTCAATTCAGCATCCATCGGAGAGTTAAGAGTTTTGGACACGCTTAAGAGACGCCCCTGCTCCACAGTGGAAATTCCCTCAAAGGTCCTAAGTTGCTCTTGTATCTTCCGGAATTCTTCCTGCCTCAAAGTGAGGAGCACGGTGTCTTCATCCTGAGACTCTCCCAAGGTCTGCTCGATCCACTCCTTAGTCGTTGTGGGAGACACTGGTGCAAAAATCTGGGCCAATTCCTGCGCTCTAGAGGCTATATCTTTGCGACCTCGTACCTGAATAACTTTCGTCCAGGTCATATATTCATTGCCCAAGCGATCTTTAATTGGAAGATCGTACTGTTTATCTTCAGCAAAAAAGAGTGCGGAATCATCGCTCAACTGAGCTTCGAAGATCGAAGGCAACCATTGAGGCTTACCATCCTGTCCACTAAGGACGAGCCGACCATTGCTCTCCAACTCCACACCATCTTTGGACCAAGTCACATGAGTATTCTGCTTTCCATTGGAAATATCAGATTTTTCGATGTTGACCTTCACACCATGAAGTGACTGCCGAAATTCATGAAGGGCGCGCTCCGGGTCTGGATGATCCAGATACCGTGCAGCCTTGCTGTCATCTCCCGCGTTGAAAGCTTTGAGAAATACGTCTGAGTCTGATTCCCACGGTAGAGCTGAACAGCTGCTCAACATCACTGCGGAGAGCGAACAGAGTGCAATCACCGACTGACGGAAACGATTGTGCTTAGTCATCATGGGAGTGACGTTAAGTGAGACGCATTGGATGCCACCAATATCACATAATGCAATTGTCTCATTTCATTCACATATAGGCGATGGTAGAAGTGTGTATTCAAGTGGCAGAAATTCTAACGAAGAGCGTCCACGAGCAGTCTAGCCACTTCGCCAATAGCACCATCGTGAGTACTCATTGCTTGTTCTGGCACCACCTGTTTCAGCATGATGGACACCACAATGGGCTCCTCGCCCTCAACCTGGATAATCGAAGCTTCACCATGGAGAAGTCCTACAGTGCCCGTTTTTCCATAGATATCAACGCCGCTTGGAGGAAAGCCTGAAGGAACACGGTGACGCCACACCTGCAACCCCAAGAGTTCACACATAGATCGACGTACCGCTGCACTATCGTCTTTCCAAACCTGTTCCAAGTCATTAGTTATTTCCGCCAACGAAGAGACTGCAGAAAACGCTATATCTGTACTACTCCCCCCTTGGGATTGAACATATTGACGCAATTGTTTCTCCGCCGTCACTAAGCTATTCCGATCTTGCAAGTCATAATGAGGTGGAAACCGTTTAAGAAATGCTTCTCGAGCCCACGCAGGCAGTAGACGCAAAATCTCGTGGGCGGCCACGTTATCTGACACCGATGCGACTTGTTTCATTAAGTCTCGGAGACTCACGTTCACTGCGTCATCAAAGGCAGCGAACCCATACCCTTCGTAAGTTCCTTTGGACGGTGCAACGTCAACACGAAGACGAGGATCCAGATCACCTCGTTGAATCGCTTCCAAAGTGAGGTGGAGGAGCCGGATTTTATATAAGGATGCCACCGTAATTTTCTCGTCTTGTTTGCGTCCGATAGTCACCCCATCGTGCAGTCGCGATGCACACCACCATCCCTCACACCCCGACCGCGTCAACACGTTTTCCAGGGCCATCTCCATCCGTGCAGTCATTGGTTAATCCTTCGACAAATTCTTTCGGCGACCGCCATGGCCTCGGCGCCATTGTCCATCCCACCTCGGCGAACCACTACATCCACGGAAAAATCGAAACGGGAAGGAAGCTCAATAGCATTGTCAAACTGGTGAAAACCGCGAAATACCAAAGACATCCCCTCCCCTCTTCCAATCAATAAGCCCCTACCTAGAGCATCCTCTGAATCATTAATTTCGCAAGACACACCCGACCGAAATAGCTCTCTCGCCAAACCACTGGCTGCACTTGAATTGTCATTCAGGTTCTCCACCAGCAGATTCAATTGAGACAAGGTCTTATCCAACCTTGAATACCCCGGCGGCACCACTAGATCACGTGACAGAGAAAACTGCCTCGCACTGCGGTGAGTACCCAAGGGAACCGGAGCTTGAACAAGCCCCGCATGAATAGCGCCTTCTTCAACACGGGCAAGAATCTCAACAGAAGGCAGTGACGACAAAACTACTCCATCATGCTGCTGTGCCTTTGCTGCAATACGCGATCCTATCTCGCTTGGAAGCGCACTACTGATGGCCAAACGAAACCCGCTTTGCGCACCACTTCGGATACCGTCAATCATCGAATGCATAGTCTGAAGATCGCGATTAATCACCCGGGCATATGGAAGCAAGGTCAACCCTGCCTCGGTTAGTTTCACTTCCCCCGCCCCTCGGATAAATAGCGGTGTACCTACACCAGCTTCTAAGCGCTTAATGGCATTGGAGACAGGCGGCTGACTCACTCCCAGTCGCGCTGCCGCCGCTGTAAAACTACCGGTCTCCGCTAAAGCCACGAAATACTGCCATTGGCGCAGATTTCCCGTCTGAGCAATCATGGGTCTCAGCATAGTGGAGCACGAGTTCGCACCACTGCAGCGTAAAATGATGTCTTTGGCTTGAGCAACACCGTCGCGGTGGCGTCGATAAACAAAAAGGAAGTGACACACAGCGTGGGCATTGGAAACGGACCGCTCATTGTGCAGTCGGATAAGACCGTGCTGCTGGAAATCGACCACGAACAGGCGCAGGAGGCGCGCACCGCGCTGGCACCGTTCGCGGAGCTGGAGCGCGCGCCGGAGCACGTGCACACCTACCGCATCACCCCGCTGGCGCTGTGGAACGCCCGCGCGGCAGGGCACGACGCGGAGCAGATCATGGACGTGCTGGAAACCTACTCGCGGTTCCCCGCCCCGCAGCCGCTGCTCATCGACATTGCCGACACGATGGATCGCTACGGGCGGCTGAAGCTCATCAAGCACCCAGCGCACGGGCTCGTGCTAGAGACGACGGACAGGGCTGTGCTGACGGAGATCCGGCGTCACAAAAAGATCAAGCCCATGTTGGGCGCAGAGATCGACGAGGACTCGATCGTTGTGCACCCTTCCGAGCGCGGCAGGCTCAAGCAGGAACTGCTGAAGGTCGGCTGGCCCGCAGAGGACCTGGCGGGATACGTCGACGGCGAGGCACACCCCATCGAGCTGTCGCAGGAACACGAAGAATGGCAGCTGCGCGACTACCAGGAGATGGCGGCCGATAGCTTCTGGGAAGGCGGCTCGGGCGTGGTAGTGCTGCCATGTGGTGCGGGCAAGACGATGGTCGGCGCGGCCTCGATGGCCAAGGCAAAGGCCACCACCCTGATCCTGGTGACGAACACCGTCGCGGGCAGGCAGTGGAAGGACGAGCTAGTGCGCCGCACCTCCCTGACGGAGGATGAAATCGGCGAATACTCCGGAGAGAAGAAGGAGATCCGCCCCGTGACCATCGCCACCTACCAAGTGGTCACGCGCAAGTCGAAGGGCGAATACCGGGCGCTGGAGCTGTTCGACTCCCGCGACTGGGGCTTAATCATTTACGACGAGGTTCACCTGCTGCCTGCCCCGGTGTTCCGCATGACCTCCGACCTGCAGTCTCGCCGCCGTCTGGGGCTCACCGCCACCCTGGTGCGCGAGGACGGCCGCGAAGGCGACGTATTCAGCCTGATCGGGCCGAAGCGCTATGACGCCCCATGGAAGGACATCGAGGCCTTCCTGGATCGCATGTCCCCCGGCGGTCTCTCGTCCGTTCCCCAGTCCCTGCGGTATTTGATTGACGACGCCACCAGGGCATTCCAGCAGGGCTCCGCCACCGAACCCCACTCGGCTCGTGTCCCGTCTCGCGTGGATACTCCCCAGCGCAACATCATGGACATCACTGGGGACTCCACCGAGATCGCCTCGGAGATCGACGGCGCCGTGGAGGGTTTTCGCCGCGCCCACGACCAGGCCATCGCCGTGGACCCGGCGGACGGCACGAAGGCCTCGGACACCCGGACCTTCCGCTCGCCGCGGGAGATCATGTCCGAGCTGCGCCGCGCCTATACCGCGGGCACACAGGTGCGCCTGCACTACGTGGACTATGCGGGTGCCACCAGCCATGACTGGATCTCCATCGTGATGATGACCCCCTCCACCATCTCCGCGGTGCTCGAATCCACCGGGGAGAGCCTCACGATCCAACCCCACCGCATCGCTGCGGTGGACGTGCCGTGCTAGA
>NZ_PDGU01000014.1:0-3600 GCF_014334955.1 Corynebacterium sp. LK33
GGTGATTGCCGCGGCTTCGGCGGTGTACTTGAGCCCCACTACATTGTCGGCGCAGAACCACTCGACCAGTGAGCTATTACGCACTCTTTCAAGGATGGCTGCTTCTAAGCCAACCTCCTGGTTGTCTTCGCGATCCCACATCCTTTTCCACTTAGCACACCCTTAGGGGCCTTAGCCGGCGATCTGGGCTGTTTCCCTCTCGACTACGAAGCTTATCCCCCGCAGTCTCACTGCCGTGCTCTAACCTCACCGGCATTCGGAGTTTGGCTGATGTCGCTAAGATGATAGTCCCGCTAAACCAACCAGTAGCTCTACCTCCAGGAGGAAACACACGACGCTGCACCTAAATGCATTTCGGGGAGAACCAGCTATCACGGAGTTTGATTGGCCTTTCACCCCTACCCACAACTCATCCCCTCAGTTTTCAACCTAAGTGGGTTCGCGCCTCCACAGAGTCTTACCTCTGCTTCACACTGGCCATGGGTAGATCACCCCGCTTCGGGTCCAGGACATGCCACTAAAAAACACACTAGTTAGTATTCGCTTTCGCTACGACTACCCCACCAAACGGGTTAACCTCGCGACATGCCGCTGACTCGCAGGCTCATTCTTCAAAAGGCACGCCATCACCCCACAAAGGAGGCTCTGACGGATTGTAAGCACATGGTTTCAGGTACTATTTCACTCCCCTCCCGGGGTACTTTTCACCATTCCCTCACGGTACTAATCCGCTATCGGTCATAAGCAGGTATTTAGGCTTACCGGGTGGTCCCGGCAGATTCACAGCAGATTCCACGAGCCCGCTGCTACTCGGGCAACACACCAATTGCACGCACGGATGTTTCACGTACCGGACTCTCACCGTCTACGGCAGGACATTCCAATCCACTTCCGCTACACCCACACAACACAACGCAGGACTAGCAGACCCTGCACAATGCATCCCCACAACCCCACGCACGCAAACCCTGCCAGGTATCACACGCACGCGGTTTAGCCTCATCCACGTTCGTTCGCCACTACTAACGGAATCACAATTGTTTTCTACTCCTACGGGTACTGAGATGTTTCACTTCCCCGCGTAACCACCAATTAGACTATGAATTCATCTAACGGCGACCGCCCACAACGACGGCCAGGTTTCCCCATTCGGACACCCTCGGATCAACGCTCAGTTGGCAGCTCCCCGAGGCCTATCGCAGCCTCTCACGTCCTTCATCGGCCTACTATGCCAAGGCATCCACCATGCGCCCTTACAACACAACACACAAACAAATAACTAAGAACAATCACAAACAGAAAAACTGCTTGACAAAATCGAACTTACAGAAAAACAAGATGCTCGCGTCCACTATCCAGTTCTCACACAACACCCACACACCACACAACAAACCACCAAACAGCAGCCTGCCCGCAGCACGCAGCAACCTGTAAACAGGAACAACAACATGTGTCATCCCAGACACCCAACAGCGCACCAACAACCAACCAACACCAAAGGAAAGCACAAACGCTTAAAGTCATCACACGCACGCGCAGACCACCACTTCAGTGATCTAACCAGTAGGTGTTCCACCCAAAAAACAAAAAATAGCCACACGCCACCAACACGATGACACATGACACAAAGAAAAAATAATCTCCTTAGAAAGGAGGTGATCCAGCCGCACCTTCCGGTACGGCTACCTTGTTACGACTTCGTCCCAATCGCCAATCCCACCTTCGACAGCTCCCCCACAAAATGTGTTAGGCCACTGGCTTCGGGTGTTACCGACTTTCATGACGTGACGGGCGGTGTGTACAAGGCCCGGGAACGTATTCACCGCAGCGTTGCTGATCTGCGATTACTAGCGACTCCGACTTCACGGGGTCGAGTTGCAGACCCCGATCCGAACTGAGACCGGCTTTGCGGGATTAGCTCGCCCTCACGGACTGGCAACCCACTGTACCGACCATTGTAGCATGTGTGAAGCCCTGGACATAAGGGGCATGATGATTTGACGTCATCCCCACCTTCCTCCGAGTTAACCCCGGCAGTTTCTTACGAGTCCCCACCACAACGTGCTGGCAACATAAGACAAGGGTTGCGCTCGTTGCGGGACTTAACCCAACATCTCACGACACGAGCTGACGACAACCATGCACCACCTGTATACAAGCCACAAGGGAAACACCATCTCTGGCGCGATCTTGTATATGTCAAGCCCAGGTAAGGTTCTTCGCGTTGCATCGAATTAATCCACATGCTCCGCCGCTTGTGCGGGCCCCCGTCAATTCCTTTGAGTTTTAGCCTTGCGGCCGTACTCCCCAGGCGGGGCGCTTAATGCGTTAGCTACGGCACGGATCCCGTGGAAGGAAACCCACACCTAGCGCCCACCGTTTACGGCATGGACTACCAGGGTATCTAATCCTGTTCGCTCCCCATGCTTTCGCTCCTCAGCGTCAGTTACTGCCCAGAGACCCGCCTTCGCCACCGGTGTTCCTCCTGATATCTGCGCATTTCACCGCTACACCAGGAATTCCAGTCTCCCCTACAGTACTCAAGTTATGCCCGTATCGCCTGCACGCCCGGAGTTAAGCCCCGGAATTTCACAGACGACGCGACAAACCACCTACGAGCTCTTTACGCCCAGTAATTCCGGACAACGCTCGCACCCTACGTATTACCGCGGCTGCTGGCACGTAGTTAGCCGGTGCTTCTTCTCCATCTACCGTCAGAAACCCTTCGTCGATGGTGAAAGGAGTTTACAACCCGAAGGCCGTCATCCCCCACGCGGCGTCGCTGCATCAGGCTTCCGCCCATTGTGCAATATTCCCCACTGCTGCCTCCCGTAGGAGTCTGGGCCGTGTCTCAGTCCCAATGTGGCCGTCCACCCTCTCAGGCCGGCTACCCGTCGCCGCCTTGGTAGGCCATTACCCCACCAACAAGCTGATAGGCCGCGGGCCCATCCCACACCGAAAAAACTTTCCACCACACCCTCACGGTGCGGTCCTATCCGGTATTAGACCCAGTTTCCCAGGCTTATCCCGAAGTGCAGGGCAGGTCACCCACGTGTTACTCACCCGTTCGCCACTCGTGTACCCCAGCAAGCTGGAGCCTTACCGTTCGACTTGCATGTGTTAAGCACGCCGCCAGCGTTCGTCCTGAGCCAGGATCAAACCCTCCATCAAAAACCCTTCAAATCAGAAGAATCAAAAAACAATGAAAGGCCCAAAAACCTGACAAAAACAGACAAACAACCACCACACACAAACAATGCATGCGGCCTGGCCGTTATCCAAAAATAAAACGTTCTCCCCTTCGAACCGACGAGGCCAAAAAAGAAGAGAACAACCATGATCTTTCCCACAAATGAAAAACCACGCGAAAAGCACCCAAACAAAGGCGCCGCCACGCAATCCATCACCCGCAAGCACAAAAGGACCCAAAACAAACAAAGGCCCCCGGCACCCACCAGCAACACACACGCGCAAACGACAACCAAACAAGCACTTTCCCAAAAAAGTATTAGTTAGTACATCGGCACACTATTGAGTTCTCACACAACACACACCCACGAAGACAACCACCCCAACCAGGGCAACCACCACGTGAGCAGC
>NZ_PDGU01000030.1:0-2698 GCF_014334955.1 Corynebacterium sp. LK33
TGATTAGTGGCAGGGGGAAATCCTGCCGCTTTTTCTGCTTTAGTTTGTCAGCTTGACAAATAAAGGGTTAAGGAATATAATTAGATTCAGTATTATACAAGGAGTTAATAAATATGCGGCAAGGTATTCTTAAATAAACTGTCAATTTGATAGTGGGAACAAAAAGTAGCAGTCCCGTTTCACTTTTAATATGGGGCTTAGTTTTTTGTACCCAGTTTAAGAATACTTTTATCATGTAATTTTATATGCCCGAAAACATATAAGTGTTTTGGGGCTATTGGAGTTATTTACCCAGTGATAGGAGTATTTATCACTGGGTATTTTTATGCCCTTTTTTGGGTGTTGATAGGAGGAAAATCACATGAAAATAATTAACTTAGGCATTCTGGCTCACGTTGACGCAGGAAAGACAACATTAACGGAGAGTTTATTGTATACCAGTGGTGCAATTGCAGAACCAGGGAGCGTAGATAAAGGCACAACAAGGACAGATACAATGAATTTGGAGCGTCAAAGGGGAATCACTATCCAGACAGCAGTGACATCTTTTCAGTGGGAGGATGTAAAAGTCAACATTATAGATACGCCAGGCCATATGGATTTTTTGGCGGAAGTATACCGTTCTTTATCCGTATTAGACGGAGCAGTATTATTAGTTTCTGCAAAGGATGGCATACAGGCACAGACCCGTATACTGTTTCATGCACTACAGACAATGAAGATTCCGACAATTTTTTTCATCAATAAAATTGACCAAGAGGGGATTGATTTGCCAATGGTATATCAAGAAATGAAAGCAAAGCTTTCTTCGGAAATTATAGTGAAGCAAAAGGTTGGGCAGCATCCCCATATAAATGTAACGGACAATGACGATATGGAACAGTGGGATGCGGTAATTATGGGAAACGATGAACTATTAGAGAAATATATGTCAGGGAAACCGTTTAAAATGTCAGAACTGGAACAGGAAGAAAACAGGAGATTCCAAAACGGAACGTTATTTCCCGTTTATCACGGAAGTGCTAAAAACAATCTGGGGATTCGGCAGCTTATAGAAGTGATTGCCAGTAAGTTTTATTCATCAACGCCTGAAGGTCAATCTGAACTATGCGGGCAGGTTTTTAAGATTGAATATTCAGAGAAAAGGCGGCGTTTTGTTTATGTGCGTATATATAGCGGAACATTGCATTTGAGGGATGTTATTAAAATATCTGAAAAAGAGAAAATAAAAATCACAGAGATGTGTGTTCCGACAAACGGTGAATTATATTCATCCGATACAGCCTGCTCTGGTGATATTGTAATTTTACCAAATGATGTTTTGCAGCTAAACAGTATTTTGGGGAACGAAATGCTGTTGCCGCAGAGAAAATTTATTGAAAATCCTCTCCCTATGCTCCAAACAACGATTGCAGTAAAGAAATCTGAACAGCGGGAAATATTGCTTGGGGCACTTACAGAAATTTCAGATGGCGACCCTCTTTTAAAATATTATGTGGATACTACAACGCATGAGATTATACTTTCTTTTTTGGGGAATGTGCAGATGGAAGTCATTTGTGCCATCCTTGAGGAAAAATACCATGTGGAGGCAGAAATAAAAGAGCCTACTGTTATATATATGGAAAGACCGCTTAGAAAAGCAGAATATACCATCCACATAGAAGTCCCGCCAAATCCTTTCTGGGCTTCTGTCGGGTTGTCCATAGAGCCGCTCCCTATTGGAAGCGGAGTGCAGTATGAAAGCAGAGTTTCACTTGGATATTTAAACCAATCGTTCCAAAATGCGGTTATGGAGGGGGTTCTTTATGGCTGCGAGCAGGGGCTGTATGGATGGAAAGTGACAGACTGTAAAATCTGTTTTGAATATGGATTGTATTATAGTCCTGTAAGTACCCCCGCAGACTTTCGGCTGCTTTCCCCTATCGTATTGGAGCAGGCTTTAAAAAAAGCAGGGACAGAACTATTAGAGCCATATCTCCACTTTGAAATTTATGCACCGCAGGAATATCTCTCACGGGCGTATCATGATGCCCCAAGGTATTGTGCAGATATTGTAAGTACTCAGGTAAAGAATGACGAGGTCATTCTGAAAGGAGAAATCCCTGCCAGATGTATTCAAGAATACAGGAACGATTTAACTTATTTCACAAATGGGCAGGGAGTCTGCTTGACAGAGTTAAAAGGATACCAGCCAGCTATTGGTAAATTTATTTGCCAACCCCGCCGCCCGAATAGCCGTATAGATAAGGTTCGGCATATGTTCCACAAGTTAGCTTAACAGCTTGCAAAAGTCATATAAAATGAGATTTGAAAGGATTAGAGACTAATTATGATGAAATGCGAATGGATATTGTGTCCTGTTTGTGGGAGCAAAACCCGTAATAAAATTAGGAAGGACACTGTTTTGGAGAATTATCCCCTTTATTGTCCAAAATGCAGACAAGAAAGCTTGATTAAAGTTGACAACTTGAAGATAACTGTCATCAAAGAGCCAGACGCTTAAGACGCAGAGCCGATGAAATTGTGGAACAATTCACGAATCATCGGCTCTTTTTGTTTCGTATTTGAAAGAACAAACTCACCAAATAAAAAAAACGATATTCGGGTGGGTTATTTTGTTATACCCTAAATTACCCTCTGAATTTGTTTTTAAATTTGGAGGGATTTTTTTATGTTCTTTTTTCGGGCGGTTATT
>NZ_PDGU01000013.1:0-2300 GCF_014334955.1 Corynebacterium sp. LK33
AGAAGAAGACTCTACCTTCACTGCAAACACAAGTCAAACCGACCGTGAATACAAAGTAAACTCTCCCCCACATCACCACAACAAGCGATTATATCGCCCTGTCGCGCTGACCCCGGATACATTACACACACTTCACACATAAAGCGAACCCGCAGGTCACAATGACTTTCTTGGGTACTTTCGAGCTAATAGAAGACCATAACCCTAGAGTTTCACTTAAAGCTGTTCGGCAATGCGTTCGTTCACCGGCTTCTTACGCACACTCACGAGTTATCTCAGCAAAGTGACAAGTCTCGAGGCCTTCGTCGTAAAGCGAGATGGAGCGAAACCACCCCAATAGAAAGCTCCAGTGAGGAAAAGCTGGACTAGGGAACTAAAGTCGAACTGTGACTACATCAACGAAGACCGATGCCCGGCCGGTCCATCCGGTCGATGAGTATCCGGGCCATGTGAAATTGCTTGTACTCGGCTTTCAACATGTGCTCGCCGCGTATGCAGGCGCGGTGGCAGTCCCGCTTTTCGTGGGCTGGGCACTTGTGGATGCCGGGCGTATGTCCCCATCCGATATTCCGCACCTAATTGCCGCGGACCTGTTTGTTGCCGGCATCGCCACCATCGTGCAGTCGGTGGGTATTTGGCGATTTGGTGTGCGGTTACCACTGATTCAGGGCTGTACCTTCTCTGCCGCCATTCCGATGGTCACTATCGGATCGCAATACGGCGTGCCCGCAATCTACGGTTCGGTGATTGCATCGGGCATTTTCATGATGCTCTTTGCACCGCTTTTTGCATCGCTTCTACGTCTATTTCCGCCGTTGGTCACCGGCACGGTGCTATTGATTATCGGTACGACGCTTATGCCAGTCGCAGCTGACTGGGTTGGTGGCGGTGCTGAAGTCAAGGACACTCCTGATTTCGGCACGCCCCAAAACTTGGCAGTAGCTGTGTTTGTGTTGGTCTTGATTCTCAGTATTGAGCGTTGGGCACCGGAATGGCTCGCCCGAATCGCCGTTCTAGTGGGCATGATTTCTGGGTTGCTGCTGTGCATTCCATTGGGAATGGTGGATTGGTCTGGGACTAAGGACTCACCAATCTTTGGGTTGACACATCCGTTCTACTTCGGCATGCCTGAGTTTGTCTTCTCGGCTGTATTTGCCATGTGCATTGTTTCGCTTGTGACTATGGTCGAGGCGACTGGAGATGTGCTTGCGATCGGTGAGATTACCGAGACCGAGATTGATAATCGCCGTATTGCCGACACACTGCGTGCCGACGGTGCTGCGACCGTGATCGGCGGTATTTTCAATACCTTCCAATACACGGCGTTTGCCCAGAACATCGGCGTCCTGTCCATCACGGGCGTACGATCCCGGTGGGTTACCGCAGCTGCAGGCGGAATGCTGCTGATTCTGGGCCTGATTCCAAAGACGGCCGCTCTCGTTGCTGCTATCCCAGCTCCAGTTTTGGGAGGTGCCGGTATCGCCTTGTTCGGCATGGTCGCAGCATCCGGCGTCCGCACCCTATCCAAGGTTAAGTTCACTGAATCCAACGTGATCGTAGTTGGGATTCCGTTGGCACTGGCATTGCTTCCTGCTGTATCGCCCGAACTATTCTCCGGACTGCCGGCGTGGGCACAAACGTTTATGGCCTCAGGAATCTGCGTAGGTTCCGTCGCAGCAATCATCTTGAACCTTTTGTTCAACACCGCCGACCGTGCACCGCACACAGTTACTCCGAGCGCTCACGACACCTTCCGCGGAGGTATCAACTCTGAAGATAAGGACCACGACGGCTACGGCGACGTCCCACCAGCTAAGCCGAGCAGCAATAGCTAACTTCGGTACTTTGATCAGCGCGGCTCGATAGCTCAATCCCAGACCGCGCTGGCGTGACTAAATACAACACATTCCCGTATGGGCGCAGGAAATACCTCGCCCATACGGGATTTCCTTTTGGCGCGATCGAGGACGGCGCCGCGTTGTCTCGTAGGTAGGGCTTAAGAATCAGGACGAATTCCAAATAAGCGTATGGATCCCTATTTGGACAGCTTGGCAATAAAGCCCCATTGAAGCGCGGTATCTGCATGTCGGGATGAGTGGCGGTGGTAATCACAGAAGTGCAATAACTGAATCGGACATGCCAACAAGCTCAGTGCCAGAATTCGAGGAGCCTCCGACCGGTGTACTGCGCATCGGACCCTTCTAAGTACCCGCAATTAAGCCAAATCGGTAGCTACCCCGAGATATAAGCTACGACATTTGTCGATTAAATGTTGTTTACCCGTAGGTACAAAAGTGGGC
>NZ_PDGU01000029.1:0-2053 GCF_014334955.1 Corynebacterium sp. LK33
AAGATTATTATGCCGGCGGCGACCTACTCTCCCACACCCTCCCGAGTGCAGTACCATCGGCGCTGGTGGACTTAGCTTCCGGGTTCGGAATGGGACCGGGCGTGACCCCACCGCTAACACCACCGACAAAAACCAGGCAACAACCCATCCCCACCACAACTTTGGGTGGGTGGTGTCATGCCAGACACTGAACAGTAGACGCGAGCAAAAACCCTGTAATTCACACATTGTGTGTTGAATGTTTGGTCTATTAGTACCGGTCACCTCCACACCTTACGATGCTTCCAGATCCGGCCTATCAACCCCATCATCTATAGGGGACCTCAAAAGAAACCTAATCTTGGAACAGGCTTCCCGCTTAGATGCTTTCAGCGGTTATCCCTTCCGTACGTAGCCAACCAGCCATGCCCCAGGCGGGACAACTGGCACACCAGAGGTACGTCCATCCCGGTCCTCTCGTACTAGGGACAGCCTTCCTCAAGTTTCTACGCGCGCGGCGGATAGAGACCGAACTGTCTCACGACGTTCTAAACCCAGCTCGCGTGCCGCTTTAATGGGCGAACAGCCCAACCCTTGGGACCTACTCCAGCCCCAGGATGCGACGAGCCGACATCGAGGTGCCAAACCATCCCGTCGATATGGACTCTTGGGGAAGATCAGCCTGTTATCCCCGGGGTACCTTTTATCCGTTGAGCGACACCGCTTCCACAAGCCGGTGCCGGATCACTAGTCCCTAGTTTCCTACCTGCTCGACCTGTCAGTCTCACAGTCAAGCTCCCTTGTGCACTTACACTCAACACCTGATTGCCAACCAGGCTGAGGGAACCTTTGGGCGCCTCCGTTACTCTTTGGGAGGCAACCGCCCCAGTTAAACTACCCACCAGGCACTGTCCCTAACCCGGATCACGGGCCGAGGTTGAGATGTCCAATACGATCAGAGTGGTATTTCAACAACGACTCCACCCCAACTGGCGTTGAGGCATCACAGTCTCCCACCTATCCTACACAAACCGAACCGAACACCAATACCAAGCTATAGTGAAGGTCCCGGGGTCTTTTCGTCCTGCCGCGCGTAACGAGCATCTTTACTCGTACTGCAATTTCGCCGGGTCTGTGGTTGAGACAGCAGGGAAGTCGTTACGCCATTCGTGCAGGTCGGAACTTACCCGACAAGGAATTTCGCTACCTTAGGATGGTTATAGTTACCACCGCCGTTTACTGGGGCTTAAATTCTCCGCTTCGACCCGCAAAAGGGGTCTAACAGGTCCTCTTAACCTTCCAGCACCGGGCAGGCGTCAGTCCGTATACATCGACTTACCCGTCTTCGCACGGACCTGTGTTTTTAGTAAACAGTCGCTTCCCTCTATTCTCTGCGGCCACAACCAGCTCAACCACGTCGGTCACCAGTCATGGCCCCCCTTCTCCCGAAGTTACGGGGGCATTTTGCCGAGTTCCTTAACCACAGTTCTCCCGATCGCCTTAGTATTCTCTACCTGACTACCTGTGTCGGTTTCGGGTACGGGCCGTATATCCACATCGCTAGAGGCTTTTCTCGGCAGCATAGGATCACCAACTTCCCCAAAACGGGTACGCATCACGCCTCACCCACATGTGCTCCGGATTTACCTAGAACACGGGCCACACGCTTACACCACGATATCCATCACGTGGCACGGCTACCTTCCTGCGTCACCCCATCACTTGGCTACTACCAGTTCAGGTCCCCAGCATCACACACACCAACCAACCTAAAAGGCTAGTAAACGGCGCGTGATCAGGTGGGTTAGTATCCCTGATTCACCATGGGCGCGGACACACGGGTACGGGAATATCAACCCGTTATCCATCGACTACGCCTGTCGGCCTCGCCTTAGGTCCCGACTCACCCTGGGAGGATTAACCTGGCCCAGGAACCCTTAGTCATTCGGCGGAGGAGTTTTCCACTCCTCATTCGCTACTCATGCCTGCATTCTCACTCGCGCACACTCCACACTAGGGTTACCCCAGCGCTTCACAGCAGTCACGCGACGCTCCCCTACCCAACCACCAAAAA
>NZ_PDGU01000016.1:0-1896 GCF_014334955.1 Corynebacterium sp. LK33
CTTAAACCACGAAAAGCCCCGACCTTTCACTACGAAAGATCAGAGCTTCACGTGTGCTGTTGTCATTGGGCCTCAGAGCCCGCGCAGTCTTTAAACGCGGTGCTCGTCAGCCGCCGTCAAAGTAAAAACTCTAAACCGCGAACTTACGCGGCGACGACCTGTACGGAAACATGCGCGGTAATCTGCGGGTGCAGCGCGATGTCAACGGTGTGCTTACCAAGGGACTTGATCTGGCTCGGAGCAAGCACGACTGCGCGCTTGTCGATAGCCTGACCGGAAGCCTTACGAACTGCATCGGCGATGTCACCCTTGGTAACAGAACCGAACAGCTTGCCATTTTCCGAAGCCTTCACAGCAACGGAGACGTTGTCGAGCGAATCAATCTTCTGCTTGACTTCACGTGCATGGTCGAGGTCGCGGATAGCGCGAGCCTCCTGGGCACGACGAATGCCCTCGATCTGCTTTTCTGCGCCGCGGGTGGCAACAATTGCCAGTCCGCGAGGAAGCAGGTAGTTACGTCCGTAGCCGGCCTTGACCTCAACGATGTCGCCTGCGACACCGAGCTTGTCAACGTCGGCGGTGAGGATCAGCTTCATGATCCCTGCCTTTCGCTGGATATGTCTTTAAAAGATTATGAGAATTGTGGATGCTAAATTCGCTGCAAACTAGTCACGTAGTGCCGTGGCTGGAAGGAGCTTAGAACGGAGGCTCATCGCCGCCGAAGCCGCCACCGGCCGGAGGAGCTGAGTTCCACGGATCTTCCGCAGGAGCTCCGCCACCAAAACCGCGATCGCTCTGTCCACCCTGGTTGCCCTGGTTTCCACCAAAGCCACCGCCGAAACCACCGCCGGCATTTCCACCCTGGCCGCGGTTGCCGCCGCCAAAGTTTCCACCGCCGTTGCGTGGAGTGCGCGTGACCTGTGCTCGAGCGAACTTCAGGGACGGACCCACCTCATCGACCTCAACCTCAAAGACGGTACGACGCTCGCCCTCGCGGGTCTCGTAGCTGCGCTGGCGCAGACGACCCTGGACGATGACGCGCATGCCCTTGGAGAGACTTTCGACAGCGTTCTCCGCTGCCTCACGCCACAGGCTGCAAGTGAGGAACATGCCCTCGCCGTCAACCCACTGGCCATCTCGGTACACCCGCGGAGTCGACGCAACGCGGAAATTCGCCACGGCGGTGCCATTCTGGGTGTACTTAAGCTCCGGGTCAGCAACCAAGTTGCCAACCACCGTGATTTGTACGTCTCCCTGAGCCATGCTTCTTCTCCTCGGTTGTATTCTGTCGAGCTGATGATGGGGCTTTCGCCCGCTATCCTACGACTTTCGCATTACCGGTGTGTCCCATTCGAGCACTCTGGTTACGCAAATATGACGCAGATTAACGATCAACCCGCAGCACCTTGGTGCGCAGGATGCTGTCGTTCAGATTCAGACGACGGTCGAGTTCCAGCACGGTTGCGGACTCGCAGGTGAGGTCGACGACAACGTAGATGCCGTCTTCCTTCTTCTCGATCGGGTAGGCGAGGTGGCGCTTACCCCAGATGTCCACCTTCTCCACCTTGCCGTTCTCCTTGCGGACAACGTCGAGGTACTTCTCCAGGGACGGGCCTACGGTGCGCTCATCCTGAGACGGATCGATAATAATCATTACTTCGTAGTGACGCACGGACCTCATCACCTCCTATGGTCTAGTTCTTGTATTTCGGCTACACAGCGTGGTGCGCTGGCACTGTCTTTCATGCCAACCGCTATGCAGCAGGAGGATCGTTGCGTCAAGCAACCCTGCCAGGGTACCGCAGGCAGAGGTATATGTCCTAATCGCAGGCGCCATCGGCAAGCAGTACTGGCAAGCGGTGTCAGGGCGCCGAATAGAAAGAGACGCACACAGAG
>NZ_PDGU01000031.1:0-1465 GCF_014334955.1 Corynebacterium sp. LK33
GGCTCTTCCGTTTTTAGAGTGCGTTGATCTTCCCCTGCAGCTGTCCGGAGTGGATCAAGCACCGCAAGATGTAGTGGTTGAGATTCCTGAAGCCCAGGGCGATCCCGCGCAGGTGCTCGAGCCTGCCGTTGATGGATTCGACCGGCCCGTTGGACGCGCCGATATCGAAGTAGGCCAACACGTCCTCACGTCGGCGCCACAAGGTGCGCCCCAGTTGGGCGAGCTCCTCCAGACCTGCGGGTAGTCCCTTACGCAGGCTGTTGATCACCCGGCTCATGAGCTTCTTGCCCTCTGATTTCTTCGGATGCCCGTACGCCGCGATCATGTCCTGGTAGAACAGCCAGGTCACCTCGAGTGCCACGTAGTCATCGTCGGTGGCCCATAACAGGTCGAGTCGTTGTTTCTGCCGCTGCGTGAGGTAGTTCGTCCTGGTCAACAAGGTCCGGCGGTACTTGTACAGCGGGTCGTCTTTGCGTCCGCGTCGTCCGGTGGTCTCTCGTTGGAGTCGCTGCCGACAGCCGGTGAGCTTGTCGGCAGCCAGATGGACTACGTGAAACGGATCCATCACCTTGGTCGCGTCCGGGAGGACCTGGTCGACGGCGGAGGCGTAGCCGGTGAAGCCATCCATGGTCACCACCTGCACTTGGCTGCGGAAGCTAGGGTCGCGTTCCTGCAGCCAGGTGCGCAGCACTTCCGCACTGCGTCCGGGACGCAGGTCCAGCAGTCGGGCCGGACCACGTCCGTCGACCAGTGGGGTGAGGTCGACGAGGATGGTCACCAGGTTCGACGGCTGACCGGGCTTTCGAGTGTGCTTCCAGACATGTTCATCGACGCCGAGGATGCGCACCCCGTCCAGGTGGTGCGGGTCGTCGTAGACAAGCTGGCGGCAGGCATCGCGTGCGACCTGGTTGACCAGGTCCCAGCCGATGCCGAGTGCTTTGGCGGTGGCAGAGACACTCATCCGGTCAATCGCCAGGCGCTGGAGGATCCAGCGGGTGACGCGGTGGGTGAGCTTGGATCCGTCATCCGCGCAGGCCAGGGATGTCTGGAAGATCTTCCTCGGACACGACGTGGCTGTGCACAGGAAGCGGGGAACGCGGACATCCAGGCGGGTGGGGAAGCCGACGACGGGAAGATCAACGAGCCGGCGGAGGATGTGATCGCGTAGCTTCCCTGGGTGCCCGCACTCGGGGCAGGTATTGCTCACGGCCACCGGTGCGGCATCGATGATGGTGATGGTGCCCGCGTCGGCGGCACCGGTGATCGTCAAGCCGATCTCGGCGGTGCGGCAGATGGTGTCGGCGACGAGGTTGCCAGTAGGCTTCACGGTGCGGGTCCCTGGTGTGTTCAGATGATTGTGTAGGAACTTTCATCTTCACACCGGGGACCCCTATATGTTGTGGTGACCCGCTGAACCCACCGTGGTCTTCTTCACCCCGCTACGCACTCCGAAACCGGAAGAGCC